>CAMBWJ010000007.1 GCA_945871545.1 uncultured Clostridia bacterium
GGGTCGTTTTCTCGTGGTATAAAGCAAGCGTGCCTCCAACTGGAAGCGCGCTCGGTGTAGATTATGCCTTGCGAACCTTGGGGCCCTTGGGGGTGTCCTCGATGATGTAGCCCTTCTCCAGAACCTCTGCGCGGATGCGGTCGGCCTCGGCGAAGTTCTTGGCCTTCTTGGCGGCGGTGCGGGCCTCGACGAGGGCCTTGACGTCCTCGGGCGTGGCATCGTACTCCTTGGAGAGCAGGCCCAGTACGTCGGTCATGACGGTGAAGCGCTTCAGCCCCTCCTCCAGCGCGGCCTTGCAGGGGGACTTAGCGTCGGTAAACTGGGTGTTCATGTCGCGCACGGCCTCGAACAGCACGCCAAGCGCGTCCGCAGTGTTCAGATCGTCGCACATGGCTTCGTCAAAGCGGTCGATGTACTGCTGCATGCGGTCAAGGAAGGCCTTCTCATCCTCATTCATCTCGCGCTCCGGCGCGGATTCCATGAGGAAGATGGCGTTGTTGCGGGCGGTGTACATGCGCTCCAGGCTGCTGCTGGCCGCCATGATCAGATCGCGGGAGAAGTTGATGGGGCTGCGGTACTGGGCGGAGAGCAGGAACAGGCGCACGGCCTCCAGATCGTACTCCTTCGCGATGTCGCGCACGGTGAAGAAGTTGCCCGCAGACTTGGACATCTTCTTGTTGTCCACGTTGATGTGGCCGTTGTGCATCCAGTACTTGGCGAAGGGCTTGCCGGTCGCGCCCTCGGACTGGGCGATTTCGTTCTCGTGATGGGGGAAGATCAGATCCACGCCGCCGCAGTGGATATCGAAGGTCTCGCCCAGATACTTCATGCTCATGGCCGAGCACTCGATGTGCCAGCCGGGACGGCCCATGCCCCAGGGGCTCTTCCATGCGGGCTCGCCGGGCTTCTGACCCTTCCACAGGGCGAAGTCCATGGGATGGCGCTTGATGTCGCCCACCTCGATGCGCGCGCCGGACTCCAGATCGTCCAGATCCTGGCCGATGAGCTTGCCGTAGTTGCTGCGATAGGCCTGGGTGTCGAAGTACACGTCGCCGTTGTCCACGGCGTAGGCCAGGCCCTTGGCCTCCAGCTTCTTGATCAGGCCGATGATCTCGCCGATGTGCTTGGTGGCGCGGGGATGCACGTCCGCAGGCTTCACGCCCAGCGCGGCGGCGTCCTTGAAGTACTCCTCGATGTACTTCTCCGCGATGGCCTCGACGGTGGTGTTCTCCTCGTTGGCGCGCCGGATCATCTTATCGTCGATGTCGGTGAAGTTCTGCACAAATTTCACATCGTAGCCCAGGTGCGTAAGGAAGCGGCGCAGGGTGTCAAAGATGACGAAGGGGCGGGCGTTTCCGATGTGGAAGAAGTTGTAAACCGTCGGGCCGCAGGCGTAGATGCCCACCTTGCCCTCGTGCACCGGCACCAGGGGCTCCTTCTTGCGGCTCAGCGTGTTGAATACGTACATGGTTTTCATACTGTTTCCCTCCTGAAATCAAAAGCGGCCGCGCCCCCAACAGAGGCGTGGCCGCGGTTCCACTCTGTAAAATACTCTTTCCGGCGCTATCGGGCCGATCCCGTCCTCCATTGCGAGGAATGCTCCTGGGCGCACATTCGGCCTTCCAGACTGCCGCATCCGCTCTCAGCCGGCGACGGACGCTCTCTTGGACGCTGCAAAGCCTACTTTTCCCAATCTCAGCACTCTGATTTTATCACACCAGGTTTTGCTTGTCAAGCAGGGAAGTGTCCCCGGCAAGCAGCATCGTGCGCAGATGATCGTGAATTTTTCCGTTGGTTGCGATGATGTTGCCACACACCAGCGGATCCTCGCCCTCGCGCCAGCCGGAGATCAGGCCGCCGGCCTCGCGCAGGATCACCACGCCCGCGCCGATGTCGTAGATGTGCAGGTTCAGCTCGAAGAAGCCCTCGCAGCGGCCCATGGCCACGCAGCAAAGGTCGTAGGCGGCGGAACCGGAGCGGCGCAGGTCGCTGTAGCTGCGGGTGATCTCCTTCAGGCGCTCCATCACGTACTCGTTCGCCCAGGGATCGCGGTGGCAGAAGGACATGTGCAGGAAGGAGTTGCGCGGCACGTCCTCATCGGAGACGTGGATGGGATTTCCATTGTAGGTCGCGCCCTCGCCCTTCACGCCGATCCACATCTCGTCCGTGGGCGGGCAGTACACGCAGCCCACCACCAGCTCGCCGTGCAGCTCGTAGGCGATGGAGATGGTGTAGAGCATCTCGCCCTTGAAGAAGTTGGAGGTGCCGTCGATGGGATCGACGATCCAGCGGCCGTCAGCGCTCAGATTGCCGCCCTCCTCCTCGCCGAAGAAGCCGTCCTCCGGGCACGCGCCCAGCAGGATGGAGCGGATCAGCTCCTCGCTCTTGACGTCCATCTCGGTCACGAAGTCGTTCTCCGCCTTGTGGTGTGCGGGGGTGTGGGGGTGGTTACGCAGCATTTCGCCGGAGGTGCGCGCCGCCTTTTCGGCAAGCAGCGCCTTTTCACGCAGGGTCATACGGTTCATCTCCAAATCTTATTGTTGGCAGGAAAGCTTTCCTATGATATAATACATATGGGAAATTCTTGGATAACCGTCAGGTTTCCAATGCCTGTAAATGATTATAGCACACTCTGCATGGAAAGGATGTTTATTTTTGATGAAGCTGGTATCCTGGAATGTGAATGGTCTGCGCGCGGTGATCGGCAAGGACTTCTATGAGAGCGTGAAGGCGCTGGACCCCGATGTGCTGTGCCTGCAGGAGATCAAGATGCAAAAGGGGCAGTGCTCGGTGGATCTGCCCGGCTACGAGCAGTACTTCAACTGCGCCGACAAAAAGGGCTACTCCGGCACGGCGGTGTTCAGCCGCGTGCCCGTGCAGGGCGTGACCTACGGCATCGGCATCGACGAGCACGACCACGAGGGGCGGGTCATCACCTGCGACATGGGCGATTTCTATCTGGTGTGCTGCTACACGCCCAACTCCCAGGACGGTCTGAAGCGGCTGGACTATCGCATGCAGTGGGAGGACGACTTCCGGGCGTATCTGAAGAAGCTGGACGAGGTCAAGCCTGTGCTGCTGTGCGGGGATCTGAACGTCGCCCACGAGGAAATTGATCTCAAGAACCCCAAGACCAATCGCATGAACCCGGGCTTCACCGATCAGGAGCGCGGCAAGATGACCGAGCTGCTGGGCGCGGGCTTTGCAGACTCCTTCCGCACGCTGCACCCCGAGGAAGTGAAGTACAGCTGGTGGAGCTATCGCATGAAGGCCCGCGAGCGGAACGCGGGGTGGCGCATCGACTACTTCATCGTGTCCCAGAGCGCCATGCAGTACGTGCGCGGCGCGGAGATTCACAATGAAATCTTCGGCAGCGACCACTGCCCGGTTTCGCTGGAATTGGAACTGGATGGCGGGGAAAACTGACATTTCGGACGGAAAAGTGGGGATTCGGGCGGAAATATCTTGAAAACGCCCCACAAAGCGCGTAAAATAGGGACAAGGTGATGGAAATGAAGAAGAAAATCATCAAATCGGCAATACCGATCTACGGTGCGGCGGCGGTGTGGCTGCTGCTGGGGCTGATCTGTCCCCGGATGCTGCTGAAGCTCTGGTTCCTGCTGCTGACAGCGGCGCTGTCTGCGGCTGCGTACTTCGGCCTCTCCCGGGTGTTCAGGGGCCGCGAGGTGGAGGTGCGCGAGGCCGCGCGCTCCGGCGACAAGGAGATCGACGCGCTGATCGAGGAGGGCCGGCGGCAGCTGGACAGCCTGAAGGCGGCCAACGAAGCGATTCCCGACCCGGGCATCAGCCGCAATCTGGACCGCATGGTGCGCGCGGGCGAGGAGATCTTCAAGGTACTCGAACGCGAGACCAACCAGGCCCAGGCGGTGCGCCGCTTCATGAACTACTACCTGCCCACGGCGGACAAGCTGATGACTTCCTACCGGCTGATGATGGAGACCGACAGCCCGGGCGAGAACATCGCCCACGCCATGAAGTCGGTGGAGAACAGCCTGGAGATGATCGCCACGGCCTTCGAGCGGCAGCTGGACAACCTCTACAAGGACAAATCCCTGGACATCGAGACGGACATCCAGGTTCTGGAAACCATGATGGCCGGCGACGGACTGACCGGCGGCAGCTTCACCCAGGAGGCTGGCGGACAGGGCGCTGTGCAGCCCGGCAACTGAAATCAACATTCGCAGGAGGAAATTTGACATGGATGAAATCAAGCTCACCCTGAATCCCACCGTTGCCGCGCCTGAGGCGGCGACCGCCGTTGCCGCAGCTGAGGAGGCCATCTCCGAGGCGGAGACCATCGTCCAGCAGGTGCAGGCAGACACCGTGAACGTGCAGCAGTTCTCCGAGGAGGAGCAGCAGATGATCGATGCGTTCTCCAAACAGATCGACATCACCGACTCGAACCTCGTGTTCTCCTACGGCGCCGCCGCCCAGCAGAACATCTCCCAGTTCTCCGACGCGGCGCTCAAGAACGTCAAGACCAAGGATCTGGGCGAGGTTGGCGACGCCATCGCCGACCTGGTGACCGAGCTGCGCGGCTTCGATGCGGACGAGGAGGAGTCCAAGGGCTTCTTCGGCTTCTTCAAGAAGCAGCGCGACAACGTGACCACCATGAAGGCCAAGTACGACGAGACGGAGATCAACGTCAACAAGATCGTCGAGGCGCTGGAGGGCCACCAGATTCAGCTGCTCAAGGACATCGCCATGCTGGATCGGCTCTACGATCAGAACCTGACCTACTTCAAGGAGTTGTCCATGTACATCGTGGCAGGCAAGAAGCGCCTGGAGGAGTTCCGCGCGAACGAGATGAAGGCGGCCTACGACAAGGCCGAGGCCAGCGGACTCCCGGAGGACGCGCAGGCGGCCAAGGATCTCTCCGACAAGGCAGACCGCTTTGAGAAGAAGCTCTACGACCTGGAGCTGACCCGCAACATCTCCATCCAGATGGCGCCGCAGATCCGCATGATCCAGTCCAGCAACCAGCTGATGGCGGAGAAGATTCAGACCTCCATCGTCAACACCATCCCGCTCTGGAAGAACCAGATGGTGATGGCGCTGGGCATCGCCCACACCCAGAAGGCCATGGAGGCCCAGCGCTCCGTGACAGACCTCACAAACGAGCTGCTCAAGAAGAACGCCGAGAAGCTGCACATGGCCTCGGTGGAGAGCGCCAAGGAGGCCGAGCGCGGCATCATCGACATCGAGACCCTGAAGCACACCAACAAGATGCTCATCGACACCATGGACGAGGTGCTCAACATCCAGCAGACCGGCCGCGAGAAGCGCCGCGCCGCCGAGCAGGAGCTGGCGACCATCGAAAACGAGCTGCGCCAGAAGATGCTGGAGACCCGCAAGTGAGTCCGGGCCCCGTCTGAAGGAGGATCAACGACATGCGTTTCAATGAAAACCGGCCCCTGGCGTGGGCAGTGCTCGTGGCGTGCGCGCTTGGAAGCGTGTTCGGACTGGGGGGAAGCAGCCTGGCCCGGGAGCGCGATCGGGTGGTGGACTACTTCTACGACGGCGCGGAGACCGCTTCCACCGCGCGCAGCAGCATGGACGCCTACCTGGATCGCGCCGCCGAGTGCGCACAGGTGATGGCCAGCGAGGTGCAGCTGCACCTGGGAGCGGACAATGCAAATGCGCAGAAGATGATGGATGCGCTGGCGGACTTCGGCGACGACGATGGTCTGGACGCGCGCTATGCGGCGTATCAGACGCTGCAAAGCCTGTCCGACCAGCTCTACAACGAGATGTACGCTGCGAAGCTGAGCGATTCTGAGCGCGTGAACTTCAAGCACGCCTACGACGACTTCTGGGGCTGCGACAAGTACGTGCGCATCGATCCCTACCGCAGCATGGCATCGGAGTTCAACGACAGCCTGGACGGCTTCCCGGCTTCCCTTGCTGCGGGACTGTGGGACGTGGACGAACTTAACAGCTTCGGCGCGTGAGCGGGTTCTACCTGAAACAACTGGAGGAAAAAGATGAAAAGGATTCTGGCCTGCGCGGCAGCGCTTGCGCTGCTCGTGCTGACCCTCTGCCCTGCACTGGCCGCGACGAAGGTCGTGGAGCCGGGCGAGGACTTCTACTATCTGGACACGGCAAACGTGCTGAGCGATGAGACCGAGGGTGAAATCTACTTCTGCAATCAGCTGCTCTACGAGCAGTGCGGCGCGCAGATCGTGGTCGCGGCCCTGGATTCCATCGGCAGGGCGGACATCTACGACTACGCCGTGGAGATGGGCAACAGCTGGGGCATCGGCTCTGCGGATCGCGACAACGGCTTTCTGCTGCTGATGGCCATCGAGGAGGACGACTACTACGCCGTTTCCGGCAGCGGCCTGCAGAAGATCTTCCCGGCGAGCGTGCTTAAGGACTTCTACGACAACTACCTAGAGGCGGACTTCGCCGCGAAGGACTACGACGCGGGTGCGCGCAGCTTCTTTGAGGCCGTGTTTGCCAAGGTAGCGGACTTCTACAACCTGAACCTGACGGTGAAGGACGGTGTGGCGGCCTATGAGGCCTACATCGCGGGCAATTCCAGTGCGACCGGGTTCGGTGGCGCGCAGGGCGGCAGAGCGAATGCTGCCCGTCTGGCGAACGACAACGATTACGACGATTACGATCAAAAGGAGGAGCGCGGCATGTTTGCATGGATCGGCGATCTGTTCAGCACGCTGATCACGATTATCGTGATCGTAGCGCTGTTCTCGATCATTTTCGGCGGACGCAGAAGGGGAGGATTCTTCTTCTTCCCGTTCTTCGGCCCCAGCCATCATCACCATCACCACCACCACGGCCCCGGTCCCCATCCCGGTCCCGGCCCCCGTCCGGGCCCCGGCCCGAACCGTAGACCGCCCCGCAGCGGCGGCGGCTTCGGTGGCGGCGGCGGCTTCGGCGGCGGTGGCTTCGGCGGCGGTCGCGGCGGTGGAGGCGGCGGCTTCGGCGGTGGCGCCGGTCGCGGACGCCACTGACGGCTTTATCATGCATCAGGGAGATTGCTTGTGCGGTCTCCTTTTGTTACGCTCTCGAATTTTGTTGTAATATTTGGGGAAAATTATAGGAATTCTGAACATTGTGTGGTATAATAGTAAAAGGAAGAAAGCTGTGAACCAGCAAGAGTATAAACTAGGAGGAATACGGATATGTTGAACAAAGCAGTGCGCATGCACGCCGCAAACGACCTTCGCCTGGATACCTTTGAGATGCCCGCAATCAAGGACGACGAGATTCTGGTGAAGATCATCTCCGACTCCATCTGCATGTCCAGCTACAAGGCCACCATCCAGGGCCCCGCACACAAGCGCGTGCCCGACGACATCGCCGAGCATCCGGCCATCATCGGCCACGAGTTCTGCGGCGTGATCGAAGAGGTCGGCGCGAAGTGGGCTGACAAGTACAAGAAGGGCGAGAAGTTCAGCATTCAGCCCGCCATCGACTATCGCGGCACCATGATGACCCCCGGCTACGCCTTCGAGTTCTGCGGCGGCGACTCCCAGTACGCCATCCTGATGAACGAGGTCATGGAGCACAACTGCCTGCTGGAGTACAAGGCGGACGCTTACTTCTACGGCTCCCTGTCCGAGCCGCTGAGCTGCATCGTCGGCACCTATCATGCGATGTACCACACCAAGCCCGGCTCCTATGTCCATGAGATGGGCATCAAGGAGGGCGGCAACCTGGCCATCCTGGCCGGCGCTGGCCCGATGGGCATGGGCGCAATCGACTACGCCATCCACTGCGACCGCAAGCCCGGCCTGCTGGTCGTGACCGATATCGACCAGGCCCGTCTGGATCGCGCTGCCTCCATCTACACCGTCGAGGACGCTGCGGCCAACGGCGTGAAGCTGGTCTATGCCAACACCCGTGAGAACGCTGTGGAGACCCTGATGGCTCTGACCGACGGCAAGGGCTACGACGACGTCATGGTGTTCGCGCCCGTTCCCGCCGTCATCGAGCAGGGCGACGCCATCCTGGCCTTCGACGGCTGCCTGAACTTCTTTGCTGGCCCGACCAATCCGAAGCTCTCCGCGAACTTTAACTTCTATGAGGTGCACTACGGCGCCCATCACATCGTCGGCACCTCCGGCGGCAACACCGATGACATGATCGAGTCCCTCGAGATGATCGCGGCCGGCAAGCTGCATCCCGAAGGAATGATCACCCACGTCGGCGGACTGGATGCAGTCATCGACACCACGATGAACCTGCCCAAGATCCCTGGCGGCAAGAAGCTGATCTACCCCAACATCTCCATGGAGCTGACCGCCATCGACGATTTCGCCAAGAAGGGCGAGACCGACCCGATGTTCAAGGAGCTGGCCGAAATCTGCGCCCGCCACAACATGCTGTGGAGCGAGGAAGCGGAGAAGTACCTGCTGGCCAACGCCAAGGCAATCTAATCGGTTTCGACATAAAGCGTGCCGCTGCACATTCCGTGCAGCGGCATTTCTCATAGAAAAGGAGCTTCTGCAAATGCGGAAGCTCCTTTTCGTATATCGGGAAGAATTCTCCTACTGATCCATCTCCACGACGGCGGAGGTGGAGGCGTTGTACTCGGCATTCCAGCTGACATAGCTGGAGGATTCGTATTCGGAGCAGACCTGACTCCAGATGGAGCAGCCGTAGCCGGTGACGCTCTGGCCGTCCTCGGAGATCAGCACCAGCGTCTCCACGCTGCCGGAGCTGGGCTCGGACACGGGCACGGCGATCTTCCAGCTGCTGCCGGTCCAGTAGGCGACGGCGTACTTCGTCTGGGGCGTGGAGCCCGCCAGGTCGGTGAAGCCGCCCTGGGCGAAGCCGGCCCACTCGTCCGCGCTGGGGGACACGCCGGAGAAGGACACCGAGGTGACGATCTTGTCGTATGCGCCCGACGCAAGGCAGCTGAGCGTCCCCTTCGCATAGTTGAACATGTTCTCCGAGAGCGACGGAACCTCCGCGAGGGCGGCGGCCGTCAGCAGCAGGATTGCAACCAATGTGCAGCAAATTATCTTCTTCATAAGCAAAACCTCCGGATGGACTGAAGCTTAGACGCAGCGAAACGTCATTTGGTTGCATTTTTTGCCTGAGAAATTTTCATTAAAAGTGCGTTGAGCGCGGCGCGATCCTGCACGCTGCCGGATTTGATGGCGAATTCCGTGTCCACGCAGGCCAGGTAGAGCGCCTGGAGCACCTCTGCCTTCACCGGGGCGATCTGCTTCTTGATGTGCCAGGCGCGCCCGGAATTGATATTCAGCGCCTTCTGCACCTCCGGAAGGTTGCCGCCGGTCTCCATGGCATACTTCATGTGCGCGTCCAGCCGCAGCTGACTGCCGATCAGGTAGATGATGCGCATGGGGCTCGGCTCGGTGAGCAGCACCGAGTTGACCACCTGCGTGGCCTCCGCCAGCCGTCCCGCCAGCAGATGATCCAGGATCATGAACACGCTGTACTCCGGCGACGGCGTGACCACCGCGCGCACGTCCGATACGCCGATCTCCGGCGCGTCGCCCACGTAGGCCGCAAGCTTGGCAAGCTCGCCGGAGAGCCGGGTGAGGTCATTACCGGCCATCAGCGTCATCTCGTCAATGGCGTCCTGGCGGATGCGCTTGCCCAGGGGCTTGAGCTGCTGTGCGCACCACTTGGACAGCATGGGCCCGCTGAGATACTCGAACTCCACATAGCCGTCCAGTTTCTTCAGTGCGGAGGCCAGCTTCTTCTTGCCGTTCAGCTCCAGCACCATGTAGAACACCAGGCAGCAGGTATCCGGCGGATCCTGAAGCCACTTCAGCATGCGCTCTGCCTCGGCCTCCTCGTTGCGGGACTTGCCCGAGGTCAGCGGCGCCCAGTCGCGCACCACGACGATGCGGCGCTCGCACATCACCGGCAGCGTCTCCGCGCTGTCGATGATGGCCTGCGCGTCCGCGCCGTCCAGCACCGCCTCGTTGAGTTGCTCCAGCCCTGCGGGCAGCAGCGCCCGCCGCAGCGCCTCCAGCGCCTCGCGCTTGTTGTGCTCCTCGGGGCCGGTGAACAGGTAGACGCTCTGGTATTGCCCGGCTTTCACCGATTTGTAGAAGTCATTCCAATTCATTCGCATCCTCCGAAGATAGGTAAGTGGAGAGCTTCACGTTGCCGTCCGCGCTCAGGCGGCAGGTGATCGCGCCGCATTCGTCCGTGCGGCAGATTCTGCTGCCCGAGACCGCAAGCAGCTCCAAGGTCTCCGCAGCCGGATGACCGTAGTTGTTCTCGCCCACGGGAATCACGGCAATTGAGGGCGAGAGCTCCGCCAGAAGATTGGCAGTCACCGACTTCGTCGAGCCGTGGTGGCTGACCTTGAGCACGTCACAGTCGCCGATCAGCCCCGTGACAACCGCTGCGGGCGCGTCGCCGGTGAAGGCGCAGGTGCAGTCGCCGTAGCTTAGACGCAGGATCAATGAATCATCATTCGCCGAAGCCGCCGGAATTCCTGCCGTCGGCGACAAAACCTGCAACAAAGTTTTGCCGGAGAGGACGATTTCATCCCCGGTGCTGAGGCAGATCAGCTCCGCACCCTGCTCAACGGCAGCGTTCACCAGCTCCATCGCGCCCTCGTCCGCGTCCAAGCTGTCCCAATTGGAAGAAACATAGATGCGCTTCGGCGTGCAGACCTCCAGCACTCCGGCGAGTCCGCCGATGTGATCCGCGTGGGGATGGGAGAGGAACACCGCCTCGAGGTCGTAATTCATGGCGCTCAGGTAGTCCGCCGCAGGGGAGTAGCTGTCGCCCGCATCCACCAGATAGACCTTGCCCTCGCTGCGGATGACGGCGCAGTCCGCCTGACCTGCGTCCAGAAAGACCACGCTGCATCCGCGCGTAGAGAGCAGCGACAGGCCGTTGGAGACGAGCGCCGCGACGAGGATCGTGAGCGGCAGGAATCTGCGAACACGCATGGGCAGCCGGGAGAGATTCGAGGAGAGCAGGCATGCGGCGGCGCAGAGCAGGCTCAACCAAAGCGGAAAGCGCGCAATGCGCAGCGTGGACAGCGGCAGATCTCCGAAGAAGCGCACGATGGCGGTGAGCAGGCCGAAGATGCAATCCGCGAGATGCGCCACGGGCGCAAGGCCCAGAATCACGCCGAGTATGGCGACGATGTAGCCCAGCATCGCCAGCGGCACGGCCACGAGGTTGACTGCGATGGAGAACAGCGGCTGCGCGCCGAAGGCGTGGATCACGGCGGACAGGATGGCGAGCTGCGCCGCGAGGCTGGTGACCACCATGCCCGCGATCCAGCGCAGCGGGCGGTGCAACAGTTGATCCCGCAGTCTCTGCTCCGGGCGGCGGTGCAGAAATGTGTCCAGGTGCAGCAGATTCCGCAGCGCGGGCGTGAGCAGCAGAATGCCCGCCGACGCGCCGTAGGAGAGGACGAAGCCCACGTCCAGGATGGCGATGGGCCGCACCAGCAGGTACGCAAGCAGCGCTGCGGCCAGGCGCGTGGGCGCGTCGGAGTGGCGCCCCAGCAGCGGCGCTGCGCCGAACACGGCGAACATCAGAATCGCGCGGGTCAGGGACGCGCTGAAGCCAAGCAGCGCTCCATAGCCGAGCAGCAGGATCAGAACCAACCCAAAGCTGCGCCGTCGGCCAAGCAAGCGCCCCAGAAGCAGCGTCAGCGCCCCTGCAAGGATGCTGATGTGCATGCCGGAAATGGCCAGCAGGTGAGCCGCACCGGAATCGCTGAAGCTGCTGCGCTCCTCCTCGCTCAGCGCACTCCGGTCGCCGAGCAGGAACGCCCGGGCGAGGGCGGCGTGATTGGGAAACAGGCGGTCGATGCGCCCTCCGATGCGCTCGATCAGCAGCTTGCGCTGGTCGGACAGGCTGTACTGCGGCGCGCCGAGGATCGCGTCCTCGATCTTCGCCGTAGCGTAGCCGGACAGGCCCTGCAGGCGCAGATACGCGTCGAAGTCAAACTGTCCGGGGTTGGTTGGGGGATCGCCCTGCCAGATGCTTGCCGTGCAGGCGATGCTCTGGCCCAGGGCGGGCGCTTGCAGCAGCTCCGGGTTCTCCCCGCCGCTGCGCAGGTACAGCCGGAGCCTGCCGGGAACCTCCGCGCCGTCGATGCGGATGTCCTCGATGACGCAGATGCAGCGCTGGGTATCCTCCCGCCAGTCCGGCATCTCGCAGATGCGGCCGCTCAGGGCAACGCCCTTCTGCTCCGGCAGGGGATCGAGACTGTGCCACTGGAGGCTGAAGCGCAGCGCGCCGAAGGGCAGCATGGCGAGGATCAGCAGCACTGGAAGCAGACGGCTGCGGCGAAGCGGAATGCACAGGATCATTAGAAGCGCAAGCAGCGAAGCGAGCGCCAGAACCGGCAGATCGCACATACGCTCCAGCATGCAACCCAGCAGAAAGAAGGCCGCTGCGAGAAACAGTGGCCTTGCGCGCACCAGGCGGGTGAGCAGGTCGCGCTGGGCGAGGGGCAGTTCAGATCGCGTATTCCGCGCCGATTGCCGTGAACGCTGCATGTTCAAATTCCGCGCGGGCCTCAGCTTCGAGGGATGTAGGCGCGTATTTCGGGTTCAGGTGGGTCAGCAGCAGGCGCTTGACGCTTGCACTGCGGGCTAGCCTGCCGCAGCCGGCAGCGCTCAGATGGGGCGCGGCCATCTTCCAGTCCGCGTTGCTCAGGCCTGCGTCGGCCAAAAGCAGGTCTGCATTCTGCGCAAAGCGGTCCAGCCCCTCGATCTCGTTGGTGTCGCCGGTGTAGACGAAGGCCGCGCCGTCGCACTCGATGCGCATGGCGAAGCTCTGCACCGGATGCCGCCCCGGAAAAAAGCGCACAGCGAACTCGCCGATCTGCGTATCCTCCATGGGATGCAGCGCGTAGGCGGGAACCTCCAGCAGCGCGCGCGCCGGCGCGGGAGTCAGCGGCGCATAGACCGGCAGCGCCTCCGCGCGGGGATGGAATTGCAGCGCGTACTGCATGGGCAGCATGTCGCTCATGTGGTCGAAGTGCAGATGGCTCAGGATCACCGCATCCAGCGCGTCCCAGGCAATGTGCTTCGAGAGGTTCGCCAGCGTGCCCGTGCCGCAGTCGATGAGCAGGTTCGTCCTGCCGCTGTCGCTGGAGAGCAGGTAGCCCGAGCATGCGCCATCCGTGCAGGGATAGGGGCCGTTGTTGCCGAGTATGGTCAGCTTCATCAGAAGTCACCTCCGGTTTTGTATGGGCATTGAATACCACAATTATAACATAGCCCGCCGCCGGGATTCAAGTGGGAATGCATGTTGGGGGCGGCATGCACATAGTATGAATGGGGAGAGTGATAGAATGAATTATTTTGGTGCGTATCACGCGGACATACGCTCGCGCGCCCTGGATAGCTGCGACGCGCCACGGATCAGCAAGGGTCAGATGACCGTCGCGGGCTACGAGACGGCCTCCGACGCGGACGGCATGGCGATGGTCTACGGCCGCATGCGCAACCGCCGCGCGCTTGCGCGGGAGCTGGGCTGCACGCCCTACGCCTCGCAGGCGACGCTGGCGCTGCGCGCCTATCAGCTCTGGGGCGAGGATTATGCCCGGCACATCGAGGGTCCGTGCGTGAGCTGCGTGGCGGATATTCGCCGCGACAGGCTGCTTCTGAGCCGGGATCGGATGGGGGAGTGCTGCATCTTTTTTGCGCGGCGCGGCGGTGGGCTGATGTTCGCCGACCATCCGGACACCATCCTGAAGGCTGCGTTTGTGGAGCCGGTGATGGATCGGGAGGCGCTGTGTGAGCTGATGGGCCTGGGCCCGGCGCGCACGCCCGGAAGGACGCCGCTGCGGGGCGTGGAGACGCTGGAGCCGGGCTGCATGCTGATCTGTGACGGGCAGGGCGTGCGGCGCAGGCGCTACTTTGAATTGGAGGCGCGGGAGCACGGGGACGACGCCCGAACCACCGCCGCACGGGTGCGGGAGCTGCTGGAGCAGGCCATAAACGAGGTGGTTCCGCTGCACCCCGCGTGCATGCTCTCCGGCGGCGTGGATTCCACCGCGCTGACGGCGCTCTTGTGCACCCGCATCGCCCGGGTGGAGAGCTTTTCCGTGGATTATGCGGAGAACGAGACGGACTTCGTGCCCAACTCCTTCCGCCCGGAGATGGACGCGCCCTACATCAGCCTGGCGGTGCGCACCTTCGGCACCCGACATCACAGCGTCGTGCTGGATCAGGAGTCGCTGGCGGAGGGGCTGGATCGGGCGGTGCGGCTGCGGGGCTTTCCGGGGATGGCGGACGTGGATACCTCACTGATGCTGTTTGCGAAGGAGATTCTGCGTTTCTCGGGCACGGTGATCTCCGGCGAGTGCGGCGACGAGGTGTTCGGCGGCTATCCCTGGTTCCGGGGCGAGGTGCATCTGCCCGAGGAAAGCTTCCCCTGGTCGGGCTCGCTTGAGCTGCGCGAGGGCATTCTCCGGCCGGAGATCCGTGAAAAGCTGCGCCTGCGGGACTACGTGCGGGACGCGCTGCACGCGGCGCTGGACAGCTACGACGTGTCCGGCGTGCTCGAGGGTCAGGAGCGGACGCTGTTTCTGCTCCAGCGGCTGTGCTTTGACTTCTTCATGCCGAATTTGCAGGAGCGCGCCGTGAAGATGTGCGAGGGACAGGGGCTTACGGTGCTCACGCCGCTGTGCGACGACCGCCTGGTGCAGTACGTGTACAGCGTGCCCTGGAGCATCAAGCGCCTGGGCGGCGTGGAGAAGGGACTCTACCGGGAGTCGGTTCGGGATCTGCTGCCGGAGAAGCTGCGCATGCGCAAGAAGAGCCCCTATCCCAAGACCTGCAGCGCGGCTTATGCCGACGAGATTCGCAGGCGCGTGCGGGCCCTGTGCGCCGATCCGGCCGCGCCCATCTGGAGCTTCGCCGATCCCGGCGCCGTCGCTGCGCTGGCTGCGTCCCCGCTGAATCCGGCGGATACGCCCTGGTACGGCCAGCTGATGGCCGGGCCGCAGATGCTGGCGTATCTGCTGCAGGTGGACTGCTGGATGCGCCGCCGCAACGTGGCCGTCGCGCTGGATTGACGGCTGCTGCTTGCAGATAAAGACGACGCCCGGTTTGCCGAAGCGGCAGTCCGGGCGTTGTCATGTCTGTTTTCAGTTGGAATCCCCGTCGTGCACGATGCCGGGATCGGGGAGCAGCGGCGTTCGCAGGTAGATGCTCTGCACCATCGTGTCGATGCTCCTGCCCTCAACAATGAAGCGCTCTGCGCCGACGTCATCATGCTCCGTCAGGGCGTTGACCATGGCGTAGATCAGCCTGCGCTCGGCCGAAGCGTCCATCAGCTGGCAGCGGCTGTAGAAGCTGCCGGAGAGGTTGACCACCGCGACGCTGCCACTGACCTCCACGCCCAGAATGTCCTCGGGCAGGACGCCTTCCGGGAACACGCCCGTCAGACCGCTTCCGGGTTCTCCGGCGAGGATCATCTCGGCGAGGATTCCCCTGGGCGAGACTGCGGCGGAGCGGGACATGGCGCGCTCCACGCGGCGCAGACCGCCGTCATCATCGGCGAAGTAGAGCATGGCGGAGCTTCCGATGCGCGCGGAGAAGTTGCTCCGGCGCATCAGGCCGTCTGTGAATTGCAATTGGTTCTCGCCCAGCGCGCAGTTCTCCACCGGAACGCCGTCCACGCAGATGCGCACCGCGTCCAGTTCGGGCAGGAAGGAGCAGAGCGAGAGCACCACCGAGCCGTAGAGCTGCCATGCGTCCACTCCGGCGAAGGCCAGGTAATTGGGCAGCATTTCGCTGAAGTACACGTCGATCACGCGCTCGCCCGCGTCGCTGATCCACAGCTGGGGCGCGTCCGAGAGCAGCTCCTGGTTGCCGGGAATGGCAGAAAAGCAGCATTCGCGCGCCATGGGCCCGGCCTTCAGCGCATCGAGGATCACCGATGCGTAGTCATCGCTGTCAAATGTCAGCTCGCGCAGCTTCGGCAGCAGATAGTCGCCGTCAAAGCTGGGAAAGTAGAGAATCACATTGCGGCTGATGGACGCGGACTGCTCCGTCAGAAAGCGGCTCTCCTCGGATTGCAGCTGGGCGTAGAGTGCGGAGATGTTGTCGCTGGGCGTGTCAATCGCACCCAGCGGCAGCGCGCACACCGCCTCGCTGCGGCCTCCGGCGAGGATGTTCACCGCTTCCACGCCCTCCAGGCCCAGCAGGGTGTCCGCGATCGCTGCGCACAGCAGCAGGCCGTCCTGGTCGCTCTGGCGCGCGCCCGCCTCCAGCGTGAGGTTGACGCTGGCGATGCCGCAGCTGTACTCCAGGTCGATCAGCTGCTCCGATGACGCAACCGTTCGCAGCGCGCCGGTGGACGAGAGGGTCCTGAGCAGCTCCTCCAGGGTGCGGTCGATCAGCGTCTCGTTCTGGGCCACCTCGACGGCGCGGGTGATGCCCGTCAGATCCAGGCTGTTCTCCACCGCGTAGTAGAGGGTCACGTCGCGGGTGTAGGGGTCGCGCACGTCGCCCAGGATCTGCGCGTCCTCGATCGTGGGCGGATCCGGCAGCGCGCGCTCCATTTCCTCGCTGACAACCTGCGCGCCGCCGCTGCAGCCGCTCAGGCTCAACAGGCAGATCAGCATCAGCGCGGCAACGCGCTGCAAGCGGGTCTTCATGGTTTCATTTTCCTCCACTGGATAGAAATCGCGTCGTCACTGTGCCTGCTGCACCGGCAGCTCGATCTCAAAGGTCGTGCCCTTGCCCTCGGCGCTGCTTGCGCGGATGTCGCCGCCGTGCATCTGCACGATCTGCTTGACGATGGACAGGCCCAGTCCGCTGCCGCCGGTGGCGCGGGAGCGTGCCTTGTCCACGCGGTAGAAGCGGTCGAAGATGTGGGGGAGGTCCTCCGCGGGGATGCCGATGCCGGTGTCCGCGATGCGGATGACGGCTTTTCTGCCGCTGCGCGTGAGCGTGGTCTCCACCTCGCCGCCCCGGGGCGTGTACTTGATGGCGTTGTCGATGACGTTGTAGATCACCTGCTGGAGCTTCAGGCTGTCGCCGCTGACGCGCACCTCCTCCTTCATGGAGAGGTTGATCTCGATGCCGTTCTCCCGGGCGAGGGGCAGCAGGCGCTTCACCTGCTCCTCCAGCAGCTCGTTCAGGCTCATGTCGGTCAGGTTCAGCTGCATGCCGCCGCTGTCCATGTTCACCAGGGTCAGAAGATCGGACACGATGCGGTTCAGGCGGTCGATCTCGGCGTTCACGTCGCCGAGGAAGTCCTTGGTCATCGCCGGATCCACGGGATCCTGATACAGCAGCGTCTCGATCAGGATCTTCATGGTGCTCAGCGGGGTTTTCAATTCGTGCGAGGCGTTGGAGACGAACTGGCTGCGGGTTCTGTCCAGGGCCTCGATCTTCTCCGACATGGAGTTGAAGGCCCGGGCCAGCTCGGAGAACTCGTTTCTGCCGCGCACGTTCACCCGCGCGGAGAGGTCGCCGCCGGTCATCTTGCGGATGCCCTCGCTCAGTTCACCGATGGGCCGGGTGAATATGCGCATCACGAACATGCTCAGGATCAGCACCAACAGCGCCACCACCACCAGCCAGCTGAGGATCTTCCACTGGATGCTGTGCAGGTTTTCGTAGATTTCCTGCACGGTGGAGATGTACACCAGCGCGCCCACCTGACGGTCGTCAAAGCGGATGGCGTGGGCGTAGAGGCCGTTCATGGAGCTGACGTTTTCATAGAAGGAGAGCGCCGAGCGCAGCCAAAAGTTGCCGCTTGCGCCGGAATCGTAGAAGCCGTAGTCGCTCTGCGCGCCGGAGAGCACGTTGGCGACCTCCTGATTGAAGAAGCGGGTGCCGGAAAGCTGCGACTGGGTGTCCAGCTGCACCACGCCGTAGGCGTCCACAACAAGCACGCGCCCGGCGTTTTCATCCGCTGTGCCGCGCGCGAGTGCGTAGAGTGTGTCCATATCAAGTGAAACCAGAGATTCGCCGGTCTGCTCTGCGAGCGTCTCTGCGATTCTCTGGTCGTCACGGATGCGCTGATTGAAGAAGTACTCGCCCACCAGCTGAATCAGCGAGATCGCCACGGCGGAGAAGGCCACGACGATGATCAGCAGGTAGGAGAGCACGATCTTCCAGCGGATGGAATAGAAGTTCTTTTTAATCCTTGTCAGTAAAATAGTAGCCAACTCCCCACTTGGTGAA
>CAMBWJ010000008.1 GCA_945871545.1 uncultured Clostridia bacterium
AGAGGTACATGGCGATCTGGCGGGGCATGGCGATATCGCGGCTGCGCTTCTTGGACACCACGTCCTCCTGGGTCACGCCGTACTGGTCGCAGACCACGGAGATGATCAGCTCGGGGGTGATGCGCCGTCCCTCCTGGGACTTCATCAGCTGGGACAGCGAGTTTTGCGCAAATTCCAGGGTGATGGGCGTGCCCATGAGCTGACACTGGGCGCTGAGTCGGGTGAGCGTGCCCTCCAGTTCGCGGATGTTGGATTCCACGTGGGAGGCGATGTAATCGATCACGTCGTAGGAGACGTCGATGCCCTCCTCGTCGGCCTTCTTGCGCAGGATTGCCACGCGGGTCTCGTAATCGGGCTTCTGGATGTCCACGATCAGGCCCCATTCAAATCGGGAGCGCAGGCGATCCTCGATGGTGGGAATGTCCTTGGGCGGACGATCGGAGGAAATGATGATCTGCTTGCCCTTGGAGTAGAGGTCGTTGAAGGTGTGGAAGAACTCCTCCTGGGTGGACTTCGTCTTGGACAGGAACTGGATGTCGTCCACCATCAGCACGTCCACGTTGCGCATGCGGTTGCGCAGCTCGGCGGTGCCCTTCTTCTGCACGATGGCGTCGATCAGCTCGTTGGTGAAGCTCTCCGACGAGGTCAGAAGCACGTTCTTCGAGGGATCCGCTGCGATGATGTAGTTGCCGATGGCGTTCATCAGGTGGGTCTTGCCCAGACCGACGCTGCCGTAGATGAACAGCGGATTGTAGGCCGCGCTGGGCTCCTCCGCCACCGCCAGCGACGCCGCGCAGGCGAAGCTGTTGCTCGGCCCCACCACGAAGTTCTCAAAGCTGTACTTCGGGTTCAGCGTGGTCTGCTTCACCTCGCTCTGAAGCCGCGCCAGCTCGTCCCGGGTGTAGAACTCCAGCTCGTAGCTCCGGCCAAAGCTCAGCTTCAGCATGTTGTACAGATCCGTGTAGTAGCGCTGCTTCACGTGGTTCAGCGTCAGGGAATTGTTCACAATGATGCGGATGGAATCCTGCGTCACTGAATACAGCTCCAGCGGCTTGATCCAGGTGGTAAAGGAAATGGGAATCAGGTTGTCCTCCAGCAGCTTGATCGCCTTGTCCCATGCTTCCTTCTGTTCAGGCGTGTAATTCATGCTTCCTCCGTTGTTTTTGACAATTTCTGTGACGGATTCCATCCCAAAATAATGTTTTATCCACATTTTTTTCACAATATGTGGATAAAACGAATGATTTTGTGGATAATGTGACTCTATTGTAGCAGACCGGCGCGCCAATTTCAATAGGATTTTTGGAATTTTCGGAAATTGTCGAATTGCACCAATATTTGGCAGGAGGCGATCCGGTGAAGCCCACACTGTTGATAAGTTGTGGACAGTGTGGGAATAACAGGTGGGCGGGCGGGGGATAAGAGCAATTTTGGGCGAACCAGATCACTGATAAAGCCCACAAACGCAAAAATCCCAACCGAAAAATGAAAAGGTAGGGATTTTCGCTTACTGCGTCAGCTGCAGCGGTGAATGGCGGTCACTTACTACCGGGTAAGCTCCCTTATTCACCGCCTTGCTTCCTTGTCTTGCAGGCTTTCTCAGCGTCTGGCAAATCGTTGACTCTGTCAACGATTTGAGGGAGTGCGATGCACTCCCTGTTAAATGCTTCATTTCTTCTCCGCCGAAGGCTCGTCGCGCAGCACGCCGATGGGGAACTCCACGATGCGCAGCGGCGATTCGCCGTAGGGGGTCAGCTCCAGGATGTCCAGGGCGCTGCGGGAGAGCTTGGGAACCATGGGCACCGGCGCGCAGTTTGCGCCGTCCATGGGCCAGTCGATCTTCGCGGCCTTCACCATCACGCCCACGGCGCTCTCGCCGTGGCCGAAGGCGGAGATGTCCTCCTCGATCTGGATCAGCTTCATCGGCTCGTCGCGCACCAGCGCGCGGTTCCATGCGTCGGTGGTGGACGCGCACAGGCCGTCCTCGGTCTCAGACCACGCAGCCTCCGGGCGCAGCGCCATCAGCAGCGGGCCGACCTCCACCGCGCCGGACTGGTGGTACCAGCGGGAGATGCGCGGCACGGCGGGCATCTCCAGGCGGATCACGTCGCCGGCGGACCACCTGCGGCGGATGCAGGCGCTCTCGTTGGCGCGCACCTGCATGATTTCGCCGTCGGGCAGGTAGATCATGCTCTGGCGCGCCCAGAAGGGGATGCGCAGGTACAGCGGGAACTCCGCGCTCTGCTTCACGGACACGGTGATCTCCACGTTCTGGGTGAAGGGATAGCCGCCGGAGACCCGGATGCGCGCGGGAACGCCGTCCAGCACGGCGCGCACGGTGCAGGGGGCGTAGCTGACGGCAGCCAGACCGCCGTCGTTGGTGGCGTACCACAGCGAGGAGGCAAACTTCGGCCAGGCCTGGTGGCAGGCGGCACAGTCCAGATCGTTCCGGGCCGTGCGGAAGAGGTTCGCGCTTTCATCCTCGCTGTACCACTTGCGCTTATCGGCGGAGATTTTGACCTGATTGGTCTGCTGGATGCGCTGGTAGCGCTTCATGTCCGGGGTGAAGGCTGCGGGCAGGGCGTTGTAGGCCAGCTTTTCCAGGATGTCGCTGGGCTCGGGGCCGAAGTCGCCGATGCCGATGAGCGTCTCCAGCGTGTTCATCAGCTCCACGATGGCCTGCAGGCTGTTGCCCTGGGTGGGATTCGCGCCGTTGAGGTGGGAATCGCAGCTGAACATGCCGTTGGCGGTGCCGTGGTGCTTCATCAGCTTTTCCCAGCCGAAGCGGAAGCCGCCCTGCTCCTTGAAGCCGCTCTTGAACAGGTTGATCACGCCCGGGGCCTTCAGGCCGAAGGCCAGGTTCACGCCCTGGGTCTGGTGGAACTGGCTGTGGAAGTAGGGGCGCTTCACGCCCTCCAGCGGCTCGTCCTTCTCCTCCCCCAGCGCCTCGCGCAGGCGCTCCCAGCGCAGCGACTTGCTCATGGGCATGGCGTTGGAGAAGGTGTGGAAGAAGTTCGGCCAGTCGAGGGTCTGATCCTTCAGCTTCTTGCAAAGCTCGATCAGGTACTTCTGGCCAGTGATGTTGTACAGCCACAGTGCGATTTCCATGTTCTCCGCGCCGCGCGCCACCGCCCACTCCTTCAGCGGGTGGTCGGACAGATTCTTGTATTCATACTTGAAGAAGCGGTCCATCAGCACCAGCACGCGCTTGTCGTTGGTGGCGGTGAAGTAGCTGCGCAGCGCGCGCAGGGCCAGCATCAGCGGCCAGTAATCGTCGTTGTCCTCGGGGCCGAACCAGCCGTCCTCCCGCTGGCTGGCGAGAATCCACTCCACCATGCGGGTGGCGCGGTTCTTGTATTCCTCGTTGCCCAGCGTCCAGCCCAGTGCGATGATTCCCTCCAGATAGTAGGGTGCGCGGGTGAGATCGCCGTCCGCGCCGCGCTTCCACTCGCCGCTTTCACCGGCTTCGGGGCAGACGTCGGCAAAGTCCCGGGTGATGCCCTCGGCCTGGGCGCGGATCTCGTCCAGCAGCCAGTCCTCCGGGTGGATGGAGCCCAGCGGCAGCGGAGAGAGGGTGTTCGGCGTCAGCGGAGCCTTGTTGAAGATCGGTTTCATTTATCTGCACCTCGTTGCTTGGAGCGTTGCTTGTTCTTGGGGTGGTATTTGGAGCCGTTTCCGCCAGCGCTTTCGCGCTTGCGGGCTTCCTCGGGCTTGCCCGGTTCAAAGATGTGGTATTCGCACTCGATGCGGCCGTTGTAGTAGCGCCTGCGTCGGGTGGCGCGGCGGCCGTACTCCCGCTCGAAGCCCATGTCCGCCGTGAAGGCGCACAGCGACCAGCCCGGGTTGCGCTCCTGCAGCTTGCCCAGCTGCCGCGCCACCGCATGGGCCGCGCGGATGTTGTCCAGGCGTTCGCCGTAGGGCGGGTTGCACACGAACACGCCCGGCTCGCCGGAGAGCGTCACGTCGCGCAAATCCTTCACCTCCAGCTCGATCCGCCCGGCAAGCCCCGCCTGCTTCACGTGCCTGCGGGCCAGCTCGATGGCCTCGGGGTCGATGTCCGAGCCGCAGATGCGAATCTCGCGCTTGCTGGCTTCCTCGTACTTCAGCTTGGCCTCCGTGCGGATTTTGCGCAGCTCCTCGTGGGGCACACAGGGCCAGCTCTCCATGGCGAAGGGTCGGGTCAGTCCCGGCGCGCGGCCCAGGGCGATGAATGCCGCCTCCACCAGCAGCGTGCCCGTGCCGCAGCAGGGGTCGTACAGCCGCTGCCAGGGGTGCCAGCCGGATTGCAGGATCAGCGCCGCCGCCAGCGTCTCGCGAATGGGAGCCTCGCCGTTCCAGGTGCGGTAGCCCCGCCTGGACAGCGCGTCGCCGGAGGAATCCATGCACACCGTGACCATATCGTCGCGGATGGAAATATCGATCTGAAACAGCACGCCGGTCTCGTCGAACCAGTCCAGGCCGTATGCGCTCTTCATGCGCTCCACCATGGCGCGCTTGGAGATCTTCTGCACGTCCGACGGGCTCATCAGCGTGGATTTGACGCACTTGGCCCGGATGGGAAAGCGCGCGTCCTCGGGCAGGAACTTCTCCCACTCGATCCTTTTGATCCCCTGGAACAGCTCCTCGTAGGTGACGGCCTTGAACTGGCCCATCACCAGCAGGATGCGGTCGCAGGTGCGCAGCCAGAGGTTTGCCCGGAAGGCGTCCTCAAAGCTGCCCTCAAACATGGCGCCGCCGATGTCCATCACCCGAACGTTCTGCATGCCCAGCCGCTTCAGGTCGCGGCCCGTCATGCCCTCCATGCCGAATGCGGCGCTTGCGATCCATTTCATCATTCAATCGTACTCCGTCATTTATTCATCGGACAGAACCGCCCGGCGCAGCTGCTCCAGCGCGCTTCTCTCCGTTCGTGACACCGACATCTGGGAAACGCCCGTGCGCTCCGCCACCTCCCGCTGGGAGAGGTTCTCGAAGAAGCGCAGGCGGATGACCTCCTGCTGCTTTTCGCTCAGCGTGCGCATGCCGCGCTGCAAGAGATCGGCGTTTTCAAACTCGGAAAAGCCCTTCTCCTCCGCGCCGATGGCGTGGTTCAGGGTGAGGTTTTCCTCGTCCTCCGCGGTCTGCTGATCCAGCGACACCGGCTGCATGCTGGCGGCCTCCAGACCCTCCAGCACCTCGTCCTCGGTGAGGTTTGCGTGCTCGGCGATCTCGTCCACCCGGGGAGAGCGCTGCAATTTCTGCGTCAGCTGCTCCCGGGCTGAATCCACCAGCCGGATCAGCTCCGCGCTGCGCCGTGGCGGACGAATCGTGCGGCTCTTGTCCCGGAAGTAGTTCTTCACCTCGCCCACCATGGCGGGGGTCACGAAGCTGGACAGCTGGATGCCCCGCGAAGGGTCGAAGCGCCCGATGGCCTTGAACAGCGCAAGGGATGCGACCTGGTACAGATCGTCGTAGTCCACCCCGCGCCCGGAAAACTTGCGCGCGATGATCTCCGCGATGTACAGGTGGGCCTCCACCAGCCGGTCGCGAACCTCCGGCCGCCGGGTCTGGTTCCACAGCGCCAGCAGGCGCTCGATCTCCTCGCCCGGGAGACGTTGATTTCTACGCATTCGGCCTTACCTCACTGATCGAGGGCGATGCGCAGCTCCACCGCGCCGATGACGTCGCCGTGCATGCACACGTCCACGCCGTCCACCAGGGATTCCAGAATGCAGCGCACCACGCCCAGCTCGTCGGCATTGGCCGCGCCGGTGCACGCGCCGTCGCCGCAGATGCGAATCTTGAGAAAGTTCTCCTCCGCCGCGAAGCGCAGGCACAGCCGCCTGGGCGCAGGATCGCCGCCGATCAGGCAGTTGCACGCCTCCTCCACGGCCATCTTCACATCGTCCATGCGGTCCACTGTCAGACCCGCCCGGGCAACCACGCCTGCAGTCGTCAGGCGCAGCACCAGCATCATGTTCTGTTCTGCGGGCAGCTTCAGCTCCACCGGCTCCTTCAGCAGGATCTCGCGCAAGATTCTTCCCCTCGATTTCAGCTTGGTCTGTGCGACTTCAAATTCTCCCTAATTTACCACTTTT
Organism: uncultured Clostridia bacterium; assembly: GCA_945871545.1. The sequence goes on from CAMBWJ010000008.1 coordinate 6,078, forward strand.
AATTATAATTGAAAAACCAGCCTCCGGCAAGCTCCCATGGCGAAAATTGACGCTCTGTGCAAGAATTTAATATGCCCGCCCAATTGCGATCAAAGATGCCGGGAGTATTGACATTCGCGGGCATGGCGTGGATAATGGAGGGGAAATCATCCGCAGGGCGGGATGCCCCATCCCGCCGGAATCCCAATCAGAAAACAGCTTCGGAGGCGGCATGGAAGATACAATTCGCGCCGGAAAATTTGAGATCAACGTGCTCTATTCGGACAACCACCTGCTGGTGGTGGAGAAGCCGGCGAACCTGCCCACCCAGGCGGACAGCTCCGGCGACGACGACCTGCTGTCCATCCTGAAACGCTACATCGCGGAGAAGTACAACAAGCCCGGCGCGGTGTATCTGGGCCTTGTGCACCGTCTGGATCGCCCGGTGGGCGGCGTGATGGTGTTCGCGCGCACGTCCAAGGCGGCGTCGCGGCTCAGCGAGGCCTTTCGCACCCACGAGCAGGACAGAAGGTATCTGGCGGTTGTGGAGGGTGAGCTTGCGGGCGAACGAAGCTTGACCGACTGGCTGCTCAAGGACGTCCGCACAGGAATGGTGCGCGCGGTGAAGGAAAACACGCCCGGCGCAAAGCAGGCGAAGCTCATCACCCGGCCCCAGGCGGTGCGTGAAGGACTGACCCTCACCCAGGTGCAGCTCTTCACGGGCCGCGCCCACCAGATTCGGGTGCAGCACGCCCACGCGGGGCATCCGCTGTGGGGCGACATGCGCTACGGCCACGGCGTGCCCGGACGGCAGATCGCGTTGTGGGCTTACTTCCTTGCGCTGGAGCACCCCACCCGCCATGAAAGGATGTGCTTTATCTCCCGACCGCCCAAACAGGGCGCGTGGAAGCTGTTCGAGGGGGAGATCGACCGCCTGATCGACACGGAAAATGCGCAGGATATATAGGAAGAAACGACGAAAGGAAATCAGAACGGATGCGAAGATCCTCCGCGCGCCCGTCGCGCAGCTTTGTGGTGATGGCCACCTGCATTCTGGCGGCGCCCACCGTGGCGTGCATCATGCAGTTCATATCGATTCACAGTCAGAGTGATCTTGAGCTGGCGGTGCCCTACCTCATCGTCGGCATGGCGCTGGGAATTGCCCATCTGATCCTGCGGCCCCTGATGCGGCTGATCACCGCGCCGCTGGGCTGCCTGACCTTCGGCCTGTCCGGCACGGTCATCGACGTGGGGCTGATCTACCTCAGCGCCCGCGTGCTGCCCACGTTTCAGGTGCCCAGCCTGCTCTACGCCCTGCTCACCGCGATCCTCATCAACGGAATCTGCGCCATCGCGGAGGGCCGCAGATAAATAAGGAAGCTTTTTTCCCGCAGGAAGGGATTTCAGCTTGTCAAGCGGGGCGCAAAAGAGTATAATGAAAAAAATACGAATGCACTGTAAAGGAGTTATTCAATGAAGAAATACCGTCCCTACCGCGCGGGCTACATCGTGCTCTATATCCTGGGTCTGCTGTGCATCAGCGACGCGCTGGTTACCCTGATCAAGCAGCTGACCGGAACGCTCAATGAATACATGAGCAGTTTCTCCCTGTTCAGCTACCTCATCGCGCTGCTGGCTGTGTTCTATGTGAAGATGTATGTGTTCACGCGCGTGGAAATTGACAGCAAGACCATGCACATCGTCAACACCGTGTACATCAAGCCCCAGCCCGGCGCAAAGCGCGCCTCGTTCATCTATCGTCAGGGCGAGAACGACATCAAGCTGCTGGACAAGCGCTTCCAGCTTTCTGATCTGGAGAAGTTCGGCTACATCGAGGACCTGGGCTACGACAAGCTGGATCGCTCGGGCGCGACGGAGACCACCGCCCTCTTCCCGGTGCACGAGGTTGCGCTGGTGATGAAGGACGGCAAGCGCTACCACTGGAATGCGGCCAACTACAATTGGAAGCAGCTTCAGCAGATCGTGCCGCAGATCGAGCAGGCCAGCGGCGTGCAGGCCACCGGCAAACTGGCGGACGTAAAGAACTACACCGAGGAATCCGTTCGCCAGATGAAGGCGGAGCAGAAGGCCGCGAAGAAGAATGAAAAGAAGGGCGGCAAGAAGAAAAAATAAGGTCTGAACAGGATGTGCGGCGGAGGATGAAACGTCCTCCGCCGCGTGCTGTCAGTACAGGAGAAGATGGACATGGAAAACAGGACGAGGATACAACTCTTTGAGAGCGTGCCCATTCCCCGGGCGGTGCTGCGCATGGCGATTCCCACCGTTCTCAGCTCGCTGGTGATGGTGATCTACAATCTGGCGGATACCTACTTCGTGGGTATGCTGAACAATCCCGTGCAGAATGCGGCGGTGACGCTGGCCGCGCCGGTGCTGCTGGCGTTCAACGCCGTCAACAACCTCTTCGGCGTGGGCTCCTCCAGCATGATGAGCCGCGCGCTGGGCCGGAAGGACTACGACACCGTGCGCCGCAGCTCCGCCTTCGGCTTCTACTGCGCGCTGGCCTGCGGTCTGATGTTCTCGCTGCTCTGCACCGTATTCAGAGCGCCGCTTCTGCGCCTGCTGGGCGCGAACGGGGAGACCACAGGCGCAACCTCCGGCTATCTGCTCTGGACGGTGTGCTGCGGCGCTGCGCCCAGCATCCTCAATGTGGTGCTGGCCTATCTGGTGCGCTCCGTGGGCGCGACGCTCCACGCCAGCATCGGCACCATGTCCGGCTGCCTGCTCAACATCGCGCTCGATCCCATCTTCATCCTCCCCTGGGGCCTGAACATGGGCGCGGCGGGCGCGGGTCTGGCAACCTTTATCTCGAACATGGTCGCCTGCATCTACTTCTTCGTGCTGCTGTTCACCCGCCGCAAGAGCACCTATGTCAGCCTGAATCCGCGCCATCTGCGGAGGGTGGACCGACACATCGTCGCCGGGGTGTGCGCGGTGGGCGTACCCGCCGCCATCCAGAACCTGCTGAACGTCACCGGCATGACGGTGCTCAACAACTTCACCGCCGCCTTCAATTCCAACGCCGTGGCCGCCATGGGTATCTCCCAGAAGCTGTGCATGATTCCCATGTACATCTCCCAGGGCCTGTCTCAGGGACTGATGCCGCTGGTCAGCTACAACTACGCCAGCGGCAACGTGCGGCGCATGAAGGGCGCGGTGGTCTTTGCCGAGAAGCTCTCGCTGAGCTTCCTTGTGAGCATGGCTGCGCTCTACTATGCCTTTGCGGGAGGGCTGATCTCGCTGTTCATGGAGAACGCGGATGTGGTGGCCTACGGCACGCGCTTCATGCGGGGCCTGTGTCTGGCGACCCCCTTCCTGAACATGGATTTCCTGGCAGTGGGCGTGTTCCAGGCCTGCGGCATGGGCAAGAAGAGCCTGATCTTCGCCATCATGCGCAAGATCGTGCTGGAGATCCCCGCGCTGTACATCCTCAACGCCCTCTTCCCCCTCTATGGCCTGGCCTATGCCCAGCTCTGCGCGGAGGTCGTGCTGGCCACCGCTGCGGTGGTCGTGCTGCTGCGGCTGTTTCAGAAGCTGGAAAAACAGTACGGCGAGGTGCGTGCAACATGAATCACGAGCTGAGAAGGGCGCAGCTGCTGCGCAGATTCAACGACGCGGAGCACAAGCCGAAGCAGATTGCGGGCCGGGAGCTCTTCATTCCCATCCCGGGCGGGGAGCTGCGTGCGCTACTGTACGCGCCGGGAACCTCCGCGCCCGCGCCGCTGTTCGTGGATCTCCACGGCGGGGCGTTCATCTTCGGCAGTCCCGAGGAGGACGATTACTTCTGCATGTCGCTCTGCCGGGAGCTGGGCATGGTCGCGGTTTCGCTGGACTATCCCCTCGCACCGGAGGCGCGCTATCCTGTCGCGCTGGAACAGATCTACGCGGCGATTCAGTCCCTTCGATCCGATGCGCCGCGCTACGGCGTCGATCCCACGCGCGTGGCAATCGGCGGTCACAGCGCGGGCGCATGCCTTGCCACGGCAATCTGCATGCTGGCGAAGCAGCGGGGCGACCTGCCGATCATGTGCCAGCTGCTGGATCATCCGGCGCTGGACATGGGCTGCACGCTGCCCCAGCAGGCGCGCCATCGGGACGAAAGGGAGCTGAAGCAGGAGCTGCTGGATTTTGGCGCGCTCTGCTACGCAACGCAAAAGCAGTACGCCACCGATCCCCTGTGCACGCCCTGCGCCGCAACGCCGGAGGAACTGGAGGGTCTGCCGCCCGCCGTCATCCTGACCTGTGAGCGCGACAGCCTGCGCACCGAGGGCGAGGTCTACGCGGGCATGCTGGCCCGCGCGGGCGTGGCGCTGCGCTTCATGCGCTTCCCCGGCGCGATCCACGGCTTTACCGTGTTTCCGGGGCCGCTGCGCGCGCAGGGACAGAAATTTTTGTTCGATTTTATTGGGAAAACAAGTTTATAGGGAAACCTTCAGGCATATATTTTGATGAAGGGACGCCGCCGGGCAGTCGCTCGGAGGGCGTCCCTTCTGCATTTTGAGAAACAGAAGAAGGGCGGGGGAACATGAAGGGATTGAGAAGGCTGTGGAGCCTCGCCGGCGGCGTCCTTGTGGGGCTGATCGTGCTGCTGGCCATCGCGCTGGCGGGCGTGCGGGTGTTGGGGCTGACTCCCTACGCCGTGCTCTCCGGCTCCATGGAGCCGAGTTACCCCGTCGGTTCCCTGATCTATGTGAAAAAAATGCAGCCTGCCGATGTGCGGGTGGGAGATGTGATCACCTTCGTGGTCAACGACGAGCTGCTGGTGGCGACCCACCGCGTGGTGGAGGTGGAAAAACGCACCACCCGCTGTCAGGCGGTGCTTGACGAAAATGGCGCGGCGGTCACGGATGCGGCGGGGAATCCGATCTTTGAGGAAATACCGCTGGACGAGCCCGCATATTATTATACCACCAAGGGTGACGCAAACAACGCGGCGGATGGAGCGCAGGTGTACGATAAGAATCTGCTGGGCAAACCGGTGTTCACGATTCCGTATCTGGGCTATTTGTCCAGCTGGATACAGACGGGGAGGGGAAGGACGATCTCCTTCTGCATTGCGGTCGCGCTGCTGGCAATCACGTTCCTGCCAACGGATTGCAGATCGGAGAAGCACAGCGCAACGCGCGACTGAAAATTCCATAGCTACGCCGGAAGGCCCTGAATGTTCATTTCAGCGCAGAGAAGCTCGGGAGCGCAGCTCCGCATTCGATACGATGTAATGGACGCAGGGCCTTTACATATCATTCGGAATCAGCTTAGGAGGGAAGAAAATGACCAGGAATGTTCAGAAAAAGACGCGCAGGTTCGCACTGCTCGCGTGCAGCGCAATCCTGCTGGTGTGCGTCAGCATCGGCGCAACCTTCGCCTATCTCACCAGTCAGGATGTGGTGACGAACAGCTTCACCGTCGGCAGCGTGGCGATCACCCTGGACGAGGCGAAGGTCAATGCGGACGGCACGCCCATCCCCAACGAAAGCCGCGTGAAGGCGAACGAATACCACCTGATTCCCGGCAGGAGCTACACCAAGGATCCCACCGTGCACGTGGGCAGCGGAAGCGAGGACTGCTGGCTGTTCGTGAAGGTGGAGAACGGCATCTCGGCGATTGAGAAGAGCGGCAATACGACCATCGCAAAGCAACTGGCGGACAACGGCTGGACGGCGGTCTCCGGCGCGGCGAACGTCTATGCCTATGCGTCGGTGGCGAAGGGCGGCGACAACATCCCCGTGTTCTCGAGCTTTACCATCGACAGCGCCGCCAATGTGAGCGCCTATGCCAGCGCAAAGCTCAAAATTACGGCCTACGCGGTGCAGGCGGAGGGCTTCAGCACCGCTGCCGCGGCCTGGGCGGCCATCGGTGCGTGACGGCAGGCGCAATTGAAGGAAGGAGATGTGCGGCATGAATAAGAGGAGAGTTCTGGTTCTGGCCCTCGCGGTCTGTCTGACGGCGATTCTGGCGATCGGCGGCACGCTGGCGTACTTCACCGATCAGGACAGCGCAACCAACACCTTCACGATGGGAGCGGGCGTTTCCATCGACCTGTTCGAGCACAATGCGGACGGCAAGGAGGTGGACGAACGCACCTACGGCAACGTGGTTCCCGGCGTGGCCTACGACAAGGATCCCGCCGTGCGCAACATTGGCAGCAGCGACGCATGGATACGCATGAACGTGACCCTGACCCGGTACAGCGTGTTCAAGGCCGCCGCGAAGGAGTACGGCGTGAGCGACCTTTCGACCATCTTCGGCGGTCACGACGAGAGCAAGTGGACCCGCGCGGGCATCACCGAGGGCACGGACAGCATCACCTATTCCTACTACTATAATACCGTCCTCGCGCCCGAGGAGGTGACCGCGCCGCTGTTCACCAGTGTGACCATCCCCGGCGTGTTCACGGTCGAGGATCTCGACGGCCTGAGCTCCTTTGAAATCCAGATCACTGCGGACGCGATCCAGAAGGATCCCTTCACCGGCGCCGCCGAGGCCTTCCGGGCCTTCGACGCGTAATATGGAACCCGGCCTGCCCTTTCGGGGCAGGCCATGCGGGGCAATCGGAGGGCGCGGATTGTCCCGCATGGCCTGCGCGGAAACGCTGGCAGTAAATCATGATCCCATTTTGCGAGAATCCGGAGGGAAGAGCATGAATCGGAAGAGATGGATGCAGAGAAAGCGCATCGCACTGGCTGCGACCCTTGTCTGCTGCGTCGCAATCGCGGCGGCGGGCTCCCTGGCGTATTTCACGGCCCGGGAGACGGCGGACAACGTGATCACCACCGCCGTTCTGGATATGGCGCTCCACGAGGAAACCTCCGGCGGCGAGCCCTTCCCCCGGGGCAGCGTGCTGAACGTGCTGCCCGACAGCGAGGTGGACAAGATCGTGTACGTGGAAAACAGCGGCGAGGCCGATTTCTGGTGCCGCGTTCGCATTGAAAAGAGCATTCAGGCGGCGGAGGGCGTGGATGCGCAGCTGAGCTTCGACCACATCGCGCTGGATCTCAACACCGACGCGTGGACGGAGAGGGACGGCTACTACTATTACAACGCGCCCGTGAAGCGCGGCGAATGCACGCAGCCGCTGTTCACCCGCGTGCGCTTCGGCGCGGAGCTGGGCAACGATTATGTGAACGCAAGGCTGGCCGTCCGGGTGCAAGCGCAGGCCGTGCAGAGCAAAAACAACGGCACGAGCGCGCTGGAAGCGGCGGGTTGGCCGGAAGCAGATGAAAGCTGATTGGAGGTAAGACCGTATGAAGCGCAAAATTCTGGCGTGTTTGCTGAGCCTGTCGCTGCTGATTCTGACGATTGCGCCCGCTGCGGGAAGCTTCGCCAGCGAGGTGGAGCCTGTTCCCACGATCATGGAGACAACCTCCGCCGCTGTGGAAACCCGCGTGCCGGAGGAAACGGAAGCTGGAACGCTTCCCCCCACCCCGGAGCCGACCCCGGAACCTACGCCGGAACCGACCCCGGAGCCGACACCCGAGCCTACATTGGAGTCAACCCCGGAACCTACACCCGATCCGACTCCGGAACCTACGCTGGAATCTACGCCCAAACCCACACCCGAACCCACGCCTGAACCAACCCCGGAACCCACCCCCGTGCCGGAGGTGCTTTCCGAGCTGTGCGTGGATGTGCAGGCGAACGCCGCCGGGGCCTTCGAGGGCGAGGAGATCGGCGCGTGCGCATTCGTCAGCGGCGGACTTGCGCCGTACAGCGTAAATATTGTTGTGGAAACCGGCGAAAACGTGCTTGCGGAGCAGACGATTGCGCTTGAAGTCGGGGGCAGAGCGTCCATTCATGTCGCGGCGGTCTACGGCACGGCAAGCTTCACGGCGACCGTCACCGACGCACTTGGCGGCGAAGTTTCCGGCAGCGCGCAGACCAGGGTCGCCCGGCATGCGTCCGAGACCCGCGCCCAGTGGGAGGCCAGCGTCCGGGGCGTGCAGCTGAGCGGCGACTGGCGGGAGGATGTGCCGGCCGTCGCGCGCACCCAGCTGGGCTATCGCGAGAGCGACTGTGATTTCATCGTCGATGCGGAGGGCAATGCGAAGGGCTACACCCGCTACGGCGACTGGTACGGCGCGGACTACGACGACTGGTGCGCGATGTTCGTGGCCTTCTGCCTGCACTATGCGGGTATCTCCCGGAGCGAGGTTCCCTGGGACGCAAGCTGCGAGGCCTTCCGGGGAAACCTCCGCTCCCGGGGCGCGTACGTGCGCGCGGATGAACACGATCCGCAGCGCGGCGACCTGATCTTCTTCCGGGACGCGGACGGCAGCGGCGCGGGGCACATGGGCGTGGTGACGGGCGCGGATGGCTCCACGGTGCGCACCATCGAGGGCAACTCCGCCAACCAGGTGCGCGCGCAGAGCTACTCCCTGCGCGACAGGGACATCCTGGGCTACGGGGACGTTGCCGAGCTGATGCGCCAGGCGGGCATTCTCGGCGAGGAAGCGGAGGAAATTGACGCCACCCCGACCCCGGCAACCAGCGCGGAGCCTGAACTCACCCCGACAACCAGCACCGAACCTGACATTACCCCGGCACCCAGCGCGGAACTTGACGCGACCCCTGAACCCAGCATCGAGCCGGAAGCCACCCCGGCCCCGGTGATCGATGCGGGCGGAACCGTGCTGGTGGAGCCCAGCAGCTTCGTGCCCGTCGACAGGCAGCTCTACGAATCCACCGCTTCACTGCGGCTCGACGGCAATGCGGACAGCGTGCAGGACGCGATCCTGCCCCAGTTCGGCAGGCTGGAGCTCAGCGCCAGCGGCTCCGGCAGCGCCCAGTGGCAGATTCTGCTGCCCGGCGCGCAGGTCTGGGTCGACGTGGCCGGGGAGACCTCCCCCACCCTGAGCCTGACCTATGCGAAGGTGCGCAGCCTGCTGTCCGGCGGCACGGTGCGTCTGCGCTGCGCCTTTGGAAGCGGGGCTTCCACTACGTACAGCGCCACCGCGCGCGTCGCCGTGCGCTACGGCGCGGCGGAGGAAGCTGCGGATGCTGCTGTCGCTGTTCCGGCGCTTATGAGCCTGCGCCGCAGCGCGCCTGTGGCGTACGCGCTGGAGGGTGAGCAGTCGACCTACACCGCAGTCATCAATTACGTGTTCGCCAGCGGCGAGATCGTGGCGGAGCCCTACACCGCGACCCTCGCGGCGGGCTCGGATTTCTCCGCCGAGGTGCCCAATCCCACCATCCTGGGCTACCTGCCCTACGTGGACGGCGCGACGGAGAGCGCCGCCAGCGTCCAGCTGAACATCACGAACATCCGGGCGGACGTGACCCACACCGTCGTCTACCTTCCGACCAACGTGGATTACACCGTCATCCACTACCGGCAGAACCTCAGCGACGACGGCTATGCCGAGTACGAGCGCGAGACGAAGCAGGGCCTCACCGGCTCCAGCGTGCCGGACGCGGCGAAGTCCTACGCGGGCTTCTACGCCCTGCTGTACGACCGCCCCGCCATCGCGGCGGACGGCTCCACCGTAGTGGAGGTCTACTACGACCGCTGCTACTACCTGATGAACTTCGACCTGGGCGGCGGCTACGGCGTGGAGCCCATCTACGCTCGCTACGGCGCGGCCATCGGGGAGGTGGGCGAACCCATCCGGGCGGGCTATACCTTCGAGGGCTGGTCGTTAAACGGCGCGGCGACATCGCTGCCCGCCACCATGCCTGCGGAGAACCGCAGCTATGCGGCAATCTGGGAGATGAATGACGCCGCAAGGCTTACCGTGGTCTTTTGGGGCGAAAATGCGGACGACGAGGAATACAGCTACATCAAGTCCTCCGAGGTCTACGTCCAGCCCGGAACGGAGTTCACCTACGACGAGGAGGGTGCGCTGGTCTGCGTGCTGGAACCGCATGCGCACGAGCTCAGCGAGTGCTATGAACTGAGCTGTGCGCAGCAGGAGCATACCCATTCCGAGGAATGCTACACCTGCGGAATTACGAGCCACACCCACGATACCGGCTGCTATGCGGGCGTGGGAGACAGGCGGAACAGTCCGCCGAACGGCGCTCCCGGAGATCCGGCAAGCGGCCAGGTCTATGAGGGCAACCGAGGAAGGAAGTACATTTACATCGGGGGCGCATGGTATGGCTATACCGGCGCAAGCGAGGGCGGAAGCATTGCACCAACCACCTGCGGCATGGAGGAAAATGCCCATGTGCACAGCGATGCGTGCCTGGGATGCGGCAAAACGGAGCACGTCCACAGCGTGGAAAACGGCTGCTATCATCTGATCTGCGGCAAGGCAGAGCATCTCCACACTTCGGCTTGCTACATGAACGGCGCGGGCCTGGATTCCAATCTGTGGATCTTCGTTCGCCCCGAAACCGTCACGGTTGCCCCGGACGGCTCCAGCGTCGTGAATGTTTACTATGACCGCACCAGCTTCACGCTGACCTTCAGGGCGAACGATCGGACCGTTGCGACGATCACGGAAAAATGGGGCGCGGACATCTCCGGCGAGTTCAACAAGCCGCCCTTCAGCACGACGTACAATGGCCGCGCGTGGGAGTGCACGGAGAGCTCCAAGTATGGCTACGCCCTTCAGACGCTGGACAGGATGCCGCAGTTTGACGCGACGTTTGTGCTGTACAATCAGTCCAGTGAAACGCTCAAGACGATCTACTACTACGTGGAGAACGTCGGCGCGAACGTCCCGGAGGACAGCTGGCCGACCGGCGCGGCGGGCTTTACGCTCCTCAAGACCGTTCAGACGTACTTCAACTATGCCACCTACGAGGAGGAGTATCACGAGATCGACGGCTTCACGCGCTACCCCGCCAGGGTCGCGGGCTTTAACAACGACAATCAGAAGAATTTCTCCAACAATGCCCTCGAGCTGTACTATCTGCGCAACGACTACGTGCTGACGTTCAACGACGGATTTGAAAATGTGCGTTCGGAGACGGTTCAGTATCAGGCTCCGCTGGGCGCGTACGGCGATT
>CAMBWJ010000009.1 GCA_945871545.1 uncultured Clostridia bacterium
CAACATCGAATGGAACGGCCTGATCGGGGAGTGGGGGCTGTCGCTGCTGATCGACTATGCGGGCCACAGCATCCTGCTGGACGCGGGAGCCACGGGCCGCTTCGTGGAGAACGCCCGGGCGATGGGCGTGAAGCTGAAGGACGTGGAGGTCTGCGTGCTCTCCCACGGGCACTACGACCACGCCGACGGCTTTGAGCGCTTCTTTGAGGAGAACGACCATGCGAAGGTCGCCGTTCAGCGCGCCGCGACCCAGCGCTACTACGGCAAGAAGTGGATCTTCCACCGCTACATCGGCGTGGATCGGGACATGCTCCGGGACTTTGCGGGCCGCTTTCACTTCGTGGACGGCGCGCAGGAGCTGCTTCCCGGCGCGCATCTGATCCCCCACAGCACACAGGGGTTGGAGTCCATCGCCGCGCGGAACAACCTGTACATGCGCAGCGGGCGTAAGCTAATGCCGGACAGCTTTCTGCACGAGCAGAGCCTGGTGCTGGAGGAGGACGGCGCTCTGGTGATCTTCAACAGCTGCTCCCACGCCGGGCCGGACAACATCATCCGCGAGGTGCGCGAGGCGCTTCCGGGCAAGTCCATCCGGGCCTACGTGGGCGGTCTGCACCTCTTCCACCTCAGCGACGGCGAGGTCTGCGCGCTGGTGGAGCGCATCCGTCAGACGGGCGTGGAGCGCATCGTCACCGGCCACTGCACCGGCACGCGCGCCTATGAGCTTCTCCGCCGGGAGCTGGGCGAGGGCGTGGTGCAGATGCATTCGGGCATGGAGCTGGAGCTGTGAGGGAGGCTGAACCATGGCGACGAGCCGTCAATTTGTCGATTACGTGCTGGAGCAGCTCTCCGGACTTGAGGACGTGCGGGTGCGCCCGATGATGGGCGAGTACCTGCTCTATGTCCGCGACCGCTACGCCGCGGGGCTATGCGACAATCGCCTGCTGGTGAAGCCGACGCCCTCGGCGCGGGCCCTATTGCCGGACGCTGCGCTGGAGCCGCCCTACGAGGGCGCGCAGCCCATGCTGGTGGTGGACTGTCTGGAGGATCGCGCGAGGCTGGAGCAGCTCTTCACCGCCATCTGGGACGAGCTGCCCCCGCCGAAGCCGAAGAAGGGGAGGAAGCAGGCATGAGCGAGGTGGAAGCGCGGATCCGCGCGCGCCTGTTTGAGATGCAGGATGTGAAGTACAGGGAGTTCACGGCGAAGCTCACGCCCACGGTGCCGCCGGAGCGAATCATCGGCGTGCGCACGCCGGAGCTGCGCAGGTACGCCGCCGAGCTGAGCAAAACGGAGGACGCTGCGGCCTTCATGGCGTCGCTGCCCCACCTCTATCAGGAGGAGAACAACCTCCACGCCTTCCTGATCGAGCGCATCGCGGATTACGACGCTTGCGTGGCGGCGCTGAATGCGTTCCTTCCATATGTGGACAACTGGGCCACCTGCGATTCCATGTCGCCCAAGTGCCTGAAAAAGCAGCTGCCACGGCTGATCGGGGAGATACGCCGCTGGATGGACTCGGAGCAGACTTACACCGTCCGCTTCGGCATGGGCATGCTGATGCGTCATTATCTGGACGAGGCCTTCGATCCGGTTTACCTCGATTGGGTTGCGGCGCTGCGCTCGGAGGAATACTACATCAACATGATGATCGCCTGGTTCTTTGCCACGGCGCTTGCGAAGCAGTGGAACGCGACCCTGCCCTACATTGAAAGCCGCCGCCTGGAGCCCTGGGTGCACAACAAGGCGATTCAGAAGGCCGTCGAGAGCTTCCGCATCCCCGAGGATCGCAAAATTTGGCTGCGCGCGCAAAAAATCCGCTGAGAATGTCGGAAGAGCATCGATTTATTTTGACAAGCTTGTCATATGCTGTCAAAAATCCGCATAAACTGATAGCGGTGAATACGAGAATATGTGGAGGACAGAACATGAACGAGCAGAACACAGACCGTTCCCTGCGCGCGAGCCGTCAGGCGGATCGCATGCGCGAACTCTATGCCCAGATCGGGGAACCGCTGCCGGAGGAGATCGTGCTTGATCTGCTTCAGCATCTGGATCGCGCGCTGGAACTGGCCGAGGAGGATGAAAAGCCGGCGCACAGGCACAGGCTGAATGCATAACGGATGAGAAGATGAACCGGCGTGCCCAGCGCGCCGGTCTTTTGCTGCCCGGCGCACGTTCGCGCGGATTCGACACCCCCGCCCTTTTCCCCGCGTTCGCACAATTAACGCAATAAATTCCTTGCGGGGATTGACATGTTTCGCGGAAAAACATTACAATATAAGTTGTGAAATTATGAGGCTGGAGGAATGGGTATGCTGCATCCCGAACTGAAACAGGAAGTGGCGCGCAGGCGTACGTTCGCCATCATCTCGCACCCGGACGCAGGTAAGACGACGCTGACCGAGAAGCTCCTGCTCTACGGCGGAGCCATCCGCCTGGCGGGTTCGGTCAAGGCCCGCAAGACGGCGCACCACGCCACGTCGGACTGGATGGAGATCGAGAAGCAGCGCGGCATTTCGGTCACGTCCTCGGCGATGCAGTTCGACTTCGGCGGCTACCGCATCAACATTCTGGATACCCCCGGACATCAGGACTTCTCCGAGGATACCTACCGCACGCTGGTGGCTGCGGACAGCGCCGTGATGCTCATCGACAACGCCAAGGGCGTGGAGGAGCAGACGGTGAAGCTGTTCAAGGTCTGCCGCCTGCGCTCCATTCCGATCTTCACCTTCATCAACAAGATGGACCGCGCGGGCCGCGATCCCTTCGACCTGATGGAGGAGATCGAGCAGGTGCTGGGCATCCGCTCCTGTCCCGTGAACTGGCCCATCGGCATCGACGGCGACTTCAAGGGCCTCTACCACCGCGATACCCGCGTGATCGAGCTGTACAAGGGCGGCGATCACGGTCAGACCCAGGTCGAGGTGCAGGAGATCGGCATCGACGATCCCGACTGCGAGGCCGTCATCGGCAAGCGCTACTACGAGAAGCTGGTGGAGGACATCGAGCTGCTGGACGTGGCGGGCGACGAGTTCGACCTGGAGAAGATCCTCGCCGGCCAGCTCACGCCCATGTTCTTCGGCTCCGCCACCAACAACTTCGGCGTGGAGCCCTTCCTCAAGCGCTTCCTGAGCTACACCAAGTCCCCGGCGGCGCGCGTCTCCGACGAGGGCCCCATCGATCCCGCCTCCGACAAGTTCACCGGCTTCATCTTCAAGATTCAGGCCAACATGAACCCCGCCCACCGCGACCGCCTCGCCTTCATGCGCGTCTGCTCCGGTGTGTTTGAAAAGGGCATGAGCGTGTGGCACTCCTCATCGAACAGCCAGGTCAAGCTGGCCCAGCCCCAGACCTTCATGGCCCAGGAGCACGAGAGCGTGGAGACCGCCTATCCCGGCGACATCATCGGCCTGTTCGACCCCGGCATCTTCCGCCTGGGCGACACCCTCTGCACCGGCAACCACGTCCGATACAGCGGCATCCCGCTGTTCGCGCCGGAGTTCTTCTGCCGGGTCAGCCCCGAGGACTCCATGAAGCGCAAGCAGTTCCTGAAGGGCATCGTCCAGCTCTCCCAGGAGGGCGCGGTGCAGACCTTCAAGCGCCCCAACATCGGCCGTGAGGAGATGATCGCGGGCGTGGTCGGCGTGCTGCAGATGGATGTGTTGGAGCACCGCCTGAAGAACGAGTACGGCGTGAACGTCATCCGCGAGACCCTGCCCTTCCGCTACGTGCGCTGGGTGGTGGAGACCCCCAAGCCCGTGGACAAGTTGCGCCTCACCTCCACCTCCGCAGTTGCCGAGGACCGCAGCGGCCGTCCCGTGCTCATGTTTGAAAACGAGTGGAGCATCCGCCTCGCCTGCGAGAACAACGAGGGCCTGGTGCTCGCCGAGACCGCCGACCGCATGGTCGCCGACGACATGGAGGTTTGACGGGGGGAACGGTTAGGGGGCGCCGCCCCCTATAACCCCTGCTTAAGGGCGTGACGCCCTTAAGAATCCCCATATTGCGGCGCAATGCGCCGCTGGGATTAAAAATAATTATTATTCAGGCGCGCATTGCGCGCCATATTGAGGGTTCCAAGGGGAATCATTCCCCTTGGCAGGGGTTTCAGGGGACAGCGTCCCCTGAGCGCCTCCCCCAAACGTACACCAACAAAAAGGAGTCTTTTGATTGAAAAGTGTACGAGATGATCTGAGAAACATCGCCATCATCGCCCACGTCGACCACGGCAAGACCACGCTGGTGGACGAGATGCTGAAGCAGGGCGGCGTATTCCGTGCGAACCAGCAGGTGGCTGACCGCGTGATGGACTCCAACGATCTGGAGCGCGAGCGCGGCATCACGATTCTGTCGAAGCACACGGCCGTGCACTACGGCCACACGAAGATCAACATCGTGGACACCCCCGGCCACGCGGACTTTTCCGGCGAGGTAGAGCGCGTGCTGAAGATGGTCAGCGGCGTGCTGCTGCTGGTGGACTCCTTTGAAGGCCCGATGCCCCAGACACGCTTCGTGCTGAAGAAGGCGCTGGAGCTGAACCTGAAGGTCATCATCGTCATCAACAAGACGGACCGCCCGGATGCGCGCTGCGACGAGGTGCTGGACGAGACGCTGGAGCTGCTGATTGATCTGGACGCCAACGACGAGCAGCTGGACAGCCCGGTGATCTACGCCTCGGGACGCTCCGGCACCGCCACCACGGACTGGCGCAAGCCGGGCACCGACCTGCGCCCGCTGTTCGACTGCATCCTGGAGCACATCCCCGCGCCCGAGGGCGACCCGGACGAGCCGCTTCAGATGCTGATCTCCACCATCGACTACAACGACTACGTGGGCCGCATCGGCATCGGCCGCATTGAGCGCGGCACCATCAAGACCAACATGATGGCCATCCGCTGCGTGTACGGCTCTGGCTTCGTCTCCGCGCCCACGCGCCTTGCGGGTCTGTTCGCCTACGACGGCCTGAAGCGCGTTCCCGCCGAGGAGGTCGGCGTGGGCGACATCGTGGCGATCTCCGGCTTCCCGGAGCTGCTGATCGGCGACACCATCTGCAATCCGGCCATGGCGGATCCGCTGCCCTTCGTGAAGATCGACGAGCCGACCATCTCCATGACCTTCTGCGTCAACGATTCCCCCTTCGCGGGCACCGAGGGCACCTACGTGACCAGCCGGCATCTGCGCGCGCGCCTGGAGAAGGAGGCCCTGACCGACGTGTCCCTGCGCGTGGAGGAGACCGACTCCACCGACGCCTTCCGGGTCTATGGCCGCGGCGAGCTGCACCTGTCCATCCTCATCGAGAACATGCGCCGCCAGGGCTACGAGTTCGCCATCACCAAGCCCGAGGTGCTTTACAAGACCATCGACGGCCAGCTCTGCGAGCCCATCGAGCGCATGGTGGCCGACGTGCCCACCGAGTACTCCGGCAGCGTCATCGACAAGATCGGTCGCCGTCGCGGCACGCTGATCTCCATGCACGGCGAGAGCCGCATGCGTCTTGAGTTCGAGGTTCCGTCCCGGGGCCTGTTCGGCTACCGCAGCGAGTTCCTCACCGACACCCGCGGCGAGGGCGTGATGAGCGCCGTGTTCGACAGCTACCAGCCCTATCGCGGCGACATTCCCACCCGCAACACCGGCGCGCTGGTCGCGTGGGAGGACGGCGTGACCACCAGCTACGCGCTGTTCAGCGTGCAGGATCGCGGCGAGCTGTTCGTGGATTCCGGCGTGAAGGTGTACAACGGCATGATCATCGGCCGCAACTCCCGCGTGGGCGACATCGATGTGAACGTGTGCAAGAAGAAGCACATGACCAACACCCGCAACGCGGCCTCCGCCGAGGAGCAGAACAAGATCACCAACATCCACATCCCCACCCTGGAGGAAGCGATGGAGTTCATCGACGACGACGAGCTGGTGGAGATCACCCCCAAGTCCATTCGCATGCGCAAGAAGATTCTGGGCACCGAGGCCCGCAAGAAGCTCGAGGCGCGCAAGAAGAACGGACAGGCATAAGAAATACAGCGGCGTGTGCGAATCCTCGCGCACGCCGCACGCATAAAGGAGCGATTCCATGCGCATCACCGGCGCAAAACTGAATCACTTTCGCAACTATGCAGCCTGCGAATTTGCACCCTGTCCGGGGGTGAACGTGCTGCTGGGCGACAACGGCCAGGGCAAGACGAACCTGCTGGAGGCGCTGTACCTGTGCTGCACGGGCCGCAGCCACCGCACGCGGCAGGACCGGGAGCTGATCTGTTGGGATGCGGACTTCGCCTCGGTGCAGGTGCGTGCGGAGAAAAATGACGGCAGCCACGAGGTGGAGGTAATTCTGCCTGCGATGGGCAAGCGCAAGATCAAGATCGCGGGCCGCGAGGCCGCGCGTTCGGGCGAGTTGATGGGGAACATCACCGGCGTGCTGTTCTCCCCGGAGGATCTGCGCACAGTCAAGGACGGCCCCGCCGAGCGCCGCCGCATGGTGGACATGACCCTCTCCCAGCTGCGCCCGGCCTACTACTACGCCCTCCAGCGCTACAACCGGGCGCTGAAGCAGCGCAACGAGGCGCTGCGGGCCATGGCTGCAAACGCCTCGCTGATCGCCACCCTCGATCTCTGGGACGAGCAGCTGGCGGCGGCGGGCGCGGAGCTGATGCGCCACCGCAGGGCGTACATCGAAAAGCTCTCCGCTGCGGCGGAGGAGACCTACCGGGAGATCGCGGGCGGCTCGGAGCAGCTCAGGGTGCGCTACGCCCCCAGCGTGACCGCCGGGGACGACGTGCAGAGCAACCTGGACGCGCTGTTCGGGGCCCGGGAGACCGATCTGCGCAGGCTCACCACCTCCGTGGGCGCGCACAGGGACGAGGTGTTGCTCACCGTGGAGGGCCGTGAGGTGCGCGCCTACGGCTCCCAGGGCCAGCAGCGCACGGCGGCGCTGTCGCTGCGGCTGTCGGAGCTGAGCGTGATGCGCGACGAGCTGGGCGAGTGGCCGGTGCTGATGCTGGATGACGTGATGAGCGAGCTGGACCCCTCCCGCAGGCGGCAGCTCATCGCCCGGCTGGAGGGCATCCAGACAATCGTGACCTGCACCGATAAGGACGATCTCGCCGGAGCGACGATCGGCGCGGCCTGGCGCGTGCACGGCGCGGAGCTTGAAAAGATTGAAAGTTGAAAAATGAAGGGGCTGTCTCAAAACGGGAAAATGCCTTGAGACAGCCTTGGATCGCCGTAGGGCGGGGTGCCTACACCCCGCCGCATCGCAATTTTGGGGCTGTCTCGAAACGTTATTCGTTTTGGACAGCCCCTTCGTGATGTATTGCCGTTTGAGACAGCATCATCGCAATTCCGGTGAGGAGCCTCCCTTGTGTAAAGGGAGGTGGCGCGGCGAAGCCGAGACGGAGGGATTGTCATGCTCGGACATGTTCCCCAATCCTCCGTCCACTTTATTTTCTGCTCTTTCCGAACAAGCCCGCGCCCATCTCCTGCGCGCCGTTCTTCAGCTTCGACCACGCCGGGCCCAGCTTGCCGGTGGCGGCGAGGGCGTAGATGGCGGCCAGCACGATGGCGATGCCCACGGCCCAGGCGATGCCCTTGGCGGCGTTTGCGTTCTTCTCGCCGGTGGAGGCCTGGGCGGTGGAGCCGAACAGCACCTCGTCGATCACGTCCGCCATGTATTCTGTCGCGGAGATGGCCTTCTCCTTCTCGATTTCATAGGTGCCGAACTCCAGCAGGATGGCCTGGGGGTAGAGCTCCTGATTGTAGTTGCCCTTGCCGATGAAGATGTCCTTGATCAGCCCCGGATAGGCCTCGTCCGCCGCAGCCTTCAGCTTCTGGGCGAAGGCCTTGTTTTCGGCGGCGTTCTGGTTGGAGCGCCCCACGAACAGGCGCACCATGCTGGTGTCCTCGCCGTCCACCTCGGTCTCATATTCCTCGGCCTCCACGCCGTCGCGATGGATGTCGATGATCGCGTCGGGGGCCTGCTTCACGTACTCCTCCACGGTGCTGCGGGAGCGGTTGTACGCGTCCGCGTCGTGGGGGAGGAAGGACTTGTCGGAGTACTCCACGGTGATGCCCTTGGCCTCCAGGCTCTGCTTCAGCGCCTCGCCCACGTCGTAGATACCGGCGTTCTCCCACAGCGAGGACGCGCCGTCGCTGGGCACGTAGGATTCGTCGGAGTGGGTGGAGTACATGCAGATCAGCTTCTCGTCATCCTTGGCGGGGTCGGTCGCCGCATGGGCGGAGAGGAAGGCGGCGAAGGCGGCCTCGTCGATGGTGGCCTGTCCCAGCTCCTCGGCGGTGGCCACGCAGCGCGCGTCATCCACGAAGGCCACGCGGTAGTGGCGGTTGTCGGCGGAGATGTACTCGTCGCCCTCGTACATCCGCGCGGCGCGCCGGGTGAGCACTGCGCCGTCCGCATCCACCAGCGTGTAGATGCAGTCGCCGTCGTTTTCGCCCGCCGCCAGGGCGGTCTGCGCCGTCATCAGGAGGATCAGACAGGCGCACAGGCAGATCAGAACGCGCTTCATCATCTGTGCTCCTCCTTCACGAATTCTCCGTTGCGAAACTCCCGGGTGGGCCGCTTCGTGCCGCGCTTCATGCGCTCGATGATCTCGCCCAGCAGCTCCGCCAGCAGCACCGCAACGATGCCCGCGATCACGATGCCGTCCGCCGCCCCCGCGCCGCCCAGCACGAAGTCCTGCGGAACGCCCTTCGACCAGACGTAGATCGCGTTGGCGGTGTCGGAGAGCATCATACCGACCACGCCCGCGATGAAGGCGCAGCGGCGAGAGCGGCCGAAGATGTAGGCGATCAGGCCCGCAGCCAGGCCGTAGAGAATGATGGGGTCGACGGTGATGGTCTCCGGCTCGTCCGGCGCGAACATGCCGATGGCGAAGATGGCCGCGCCGGTGATGATGGAGGCAAGGATGCTGCGCCAGCGCTCCCAGGCGGTGTCGGCTTTCACGAACAGGTAGATGCACAGCGCCAGCGGTACCACCGCGCCGCCCAGGTTGAAAGCGAACACGTCCGTCACGCGGATGTCCGGCACGAAGCCCAGGCCTATGATGAGCGCGATGAACAGGAGCGCCAGCTTGTCGTTCAGCCGCATGCGATCCAGCACGCGCTGGCCCACGCCCAGCAGGATCAGTATGGCGACGACGATCAGAATACTCATGCCGATGGTCATGTTTATCCCTCCAATTTGGTTTCATGGCTATTATGACCCATTGGAGGAATTTGAAACCTGTCCACAAAAATTGCCAGAGCGCGTTCATTGAAATTCCCGATTGACACCGCCGCGCGGGAAAACTATAATGATAGAAATGGCTTTCAACAAAAATGTTTTCAGAGTGAGGAAGAACATGGAATTGAAATATCAGGCGACCTATCGCGCAAAGGGACTCAAGGCCTACTCGGTGGGCGAAATTCAGGGCCTGTCGCCCGCGCTGGAGCTGGCCGAGCCGCGCCTGCGCGCCGTCGAGGGCAAGCTGGAGCCGGGGGAGATCTGCATGCTGATCTTCGGCGTGACGGCAGAGGAATACGCCTGGCGCGAAAATGATACAAAGAAGCTGGACGCGCTGGCGGAGCAGCTGCGCAAGCGCGTGCCCGCCGACCGGCTGATCGCCTGGCGCGTGGTGGATCTGAAGGGCAAGCCGGTGCAGCGGGAAATCAAGCTCCAGACGGGCGAGAGCATCGACGGCGGCGCGTATGCGCAGTCCATGCAGCAGCGCGCGGCACAGGCTGCTCCCGTGAGCGCGGGCCCGCTGGATGATCTCCTGAAGGAGTGCTGCCGCCTGCAGAGGCTGTGCGCCGCGAAGGATGCGCCCGAGGGCGTGCGCGCAGACTGGGCCGCGGAGAAGGCGAAGCTGGCTGCGGCGCTGAAGGAGCAGAGCCTGTGGGTCGCCTTCGACGCGAATCTGGGCGGGAAGCTGCCCTTCGCGGGCTACGACGGCCGCATCGAGCTCTTCACCGCCGCCGAGCGCGCGGAAAACGCCCAAAAGCGCATCGCGGAGAGCTGCGGCGGACTGGATTTCTGGACGCTGAAGGAGGTTCCCGTCGCGGAACAGGAGGGCTTCCTCCAGCTGTGCGCGGAGAACGGCCTGAGCGCGCTGCGGGTGGACAACGGCTTCGCCCCGGCGGAGCTGGAACTGAAGGATCTGTGGGAAGGCAAGCCCTGCGAGAACGCCGCCCCGCGCGGCATGCTGGTTCGGGAGGCCGAGTACGGCGTGCGCTGGAACCGCCTGAAGGCGGCGCAGGCGGAGGAACGGCTCCAGCGCGGCGCGCTGGAGAGCATGCTCACGCTGCGCAACTTCGCCTGGCGGGAGCTGGGCAATTCGATCCTCTACGCCCTGTGCGCGATGCCCAATGGCGAGGGCGGCGAATTCGCCACCTCTGCGGCTGCGGCGAAGCTCGGCATGGGCCTGCGCGTGGTTCCCGGCGACAAGTGCGTACTGCTCAACGAGAAGCAGAGCGGCGCGAGTCGGCTTCCGGCCTTCAGCTCGAAGAAGCGGGCGCTGGTTCTGGCCGGGCGGGTCAAGGGCGCGCAGCCGGTGCGCATGACCTTCGATGACCTCGTGCAGCGCGTGGGCGCGGCGGAGGGAATCCTGATCGACCCGGACGACTTGGGCTATCGCCTGCCGAAGACGGAGTTTGACAAGGTGCGCGAGCTGCGCGCGAAGCCGCCGATGGCGGTGCGCGTGAAGCCTGCGGAGGATGAACCTGCGCCGGAGCAGGCGCCCGCACCCAGGCTCCGGAGCGAGATGGGCGAGCTGCCGGACCCCGACAGCTTCGATCTGCCGCCGAGGAAGGAGGATGCACCCGCGCCGGAGGCCGTTAAGGCCGACGAAGTGTCCACAGCGCCCAAAAGGGAGGGAAAGCTGGGCTTCTTCAGCAGGTTTAAGAAAAAATAATGGGCGAATCCGTGGTGCGCGGCTTGTAATCACAGGTGGATTGTTATAGAATAATGCTGTATTTGTGCAGATGTCTGGATACAGCTGCGGATTTACAGGAGAGGAAGCGGATTGCCATTGAGGACGGCGCTGATCATCCCGGCCTACAAGCCGGGGGAGGACATGCTGAAGCTGCTGGAGGAATTCCGGGACAATGGAGATTTTCTGCCCATTGTGGTGGACGACGGCAGCGGCGCGGAGTTCCGCGCGATCTTTGACCGGGTGCCGGACTTCGCGGTGCTTTTGCGCCACGAGGTCAACCGCGGCAAGGGCGCGGCGCTCAAGACGGCCATGAAATACGTGCTGGAGTCGCTCCCGGAGTGCGATTTTGCGCTGACGGCGGACGCGGACGGCCAGCACAGGTATGCGGACATCCTGCGCGTCAACCAGGTTGCCCGGGACAATCCCGGCGCGCTGGTGCTGGGCAGCCGCAAATTCGAGGGCGACGTGCCCTTCAAGAGTCGCTGGGGCAACGCGATCACCCGCCAGGTGTTCGCCATCGCCAGCGGTGCGAAGGTCTACGACACCCAGACCGGCCTGCGCGCCTTCGGTCGCGACGCGATGGAGCAGTTTTTGCAGATTTCCGGCGACCGCTACGAGTATGAGATCAACATGCTGCTGGCCGCGGCGCAATCCGGACGGCCCATCGTTGAGGAGACCATCGCGACGGTCTACATCGACGACAACTCCTCCTCCCACTTCCATCCGGTGCGGGATTCCTTCAAGATTTACATGTGCATCCTGAAGTTCGGCTGCTCGTCGCTGATCGCCTTCGCCGTGGATTTTGTCATGCTGATGCTGCTCAGCGCGCTGACGGCGGGGCTGGGCGCGGAGCTCTCGCTGGCGGTGAGCGCCGTGGGCGCGCGCCTGGTGAGTGCGTCGGTGAACTTCTGCATCAACCGCCGCGTGGTGTTCAAGGGCAACGAGACCCTGGGCAAGTCGATCGCCAAGTATGCAGCGCTGGCGCTGTGCATCCTTGCGGTGAACTACCTGCTGCTGCGTCTGCTGAACCTGGTGCTCCATTGGCCGCTGGCGCTGTCCAAGATCATCGTGGAGGCGCTGCTGTTCGCGGTGAGCTTCGTGGTGCAGGGCAGGTTCGTCTATCGCGGGAAAAGGGTGGAGAAAAACTGAACTTTGGCGCAAAAACGTGGCGCGGACTGCACGATGCGTGCGGCCCGCGCCACTTTATATGGACAGAGACATGAAAAAGGCGGCATAACGAATCATGCCGCCTTAAACATACCGTTGTTCGTGCAGTTGCGCTTACTTCGCGTCAGCTTCGACCTGAACGATCTGCTGGCCGTCGTAGTAGCCGCACTCCTTGCACACGCGATGGTTCAGCTTCATCTTGCCGCAGCGGGGGCACTTGGTGATACCCGGCATGGACAGCTTCCAATGCGCGCTGCGCCGAGAGTCTCTCCTTGCCTTGGAGACTTTTCCTTTCGGAGTGGCCATAAGTTACACCTCCTCATTGTTTTGCACAATCGCTTTTAATGCCGAAAAGGGATTCGTAACCTCTGCGCCCTCCTGGCATGTACAGGTACCCAGATTCAGATTGACGCCGCACCGTGGGCAGAGGCCCTTGCAGTCCTCGCTGCACAGGAAGCGGTAGGGCAGTTCCAGCAGCAGCGCGTCCCGAACGGCGTCCGTGAGATCCGCCTTTGATCCTTCAAAGGAATACAGATCCGGGTCCTCGGGGTCGATTTGGCGGGCATACTGCGCGTCCATCTCAGCGTTGAGTTTGAGCTCCACCGGCTCGAGACACTTGGCGCAACGGGAAGTGACCGTCGAAGTGATCTCGCCCCGGATGCTCACCTGCTCGCCGGATCCGAAGAACTCGCCGCGGACGGCGACGTCCGAAAAAGCGACCGGATCGCTGAGCACCTCCATGTCCTCGATCTCAACGGCCAGCTCAAAGCTGTAAACCTGACCGGGATACTTCAGTGCGTTGGATACATCCAGCATTGCCGACAAACCTTTTTCCCCCTAACCTCAAATATTATATACGCTGTATGCTATTTTGTAAAGTTATTTTTTCGTAGCGATTTCCAGCGTATCGCGGGCGATGGCCAGCTCCTCGTTGGTGGGGATGACCCACACCTGGATCTTGCTGTCATCGGTGGAGATCAGTTTCTCCTCGCCGCAGACGTTGTTGCGCTCGTCGTCGATCTTGATGCCGAAGTAGCTCAGGCCCTCGCAGACCCACTTGCGGGCGCGGATGTGGTTCTCGCCGATGCCGGCGGTGAAGATGATGGCGTCGCAGCCGTTCATCGCGGCGATGTAGGAGCCGATGTACTTCTGCACGGTGTAGGTCCACATCTCGATGGCCAGCTTGGCGTCCTCGTCGCCGTTGTCGAAGCGGGCGGTGACGTCGCGCATGTCGGAGGAGCCGGTCAGGCCGACCAGGCCGCTCTTCTTGTTCATCATGTTCAGAACCTCGGACACGCTCTTGCCCTCGGTGTTGGCGATGAACTCAACGCAGGCCGGATCCAGGGTGCCGCAGCGGGTGCCCATGACCAGACCATCTAGAGGCGTGATGCCCATGGTGGTGTCCACGCACTTGCCGTTTACGCAGGCGGACAGGGAGGAACCGTTGCCCAGGTGGCAGACGATAACCTTCTTGCCTGCGCCCAGCAGCTCGGTGGCGCGGCCGGCGATGAAGCGGTGGGAGGTTCCGTGGAAGCCGTACTTGCGCATGTGCAGGTCGGTGTAGTAGTGGTTCGGCAGCGCATAGCGGTAGGCCTTGGGGGGCATGGTCTGATGGAACGCGGTGTCGAACACGGCGACCTGGGGAACGTTCGGCAGAACCTTCTGGCAGGCGCGGATGCCCATCAGGTTGGCGGGGTTGTGCAGCGGGCCCAGCGGGATGTTCTCCTCGATGGCGGCGATGCAGGCGTCGTTGATCAGGCAGGAGGCGGAGAACTTCTCGCCGCCGTGCAGCACGCGATGGCCGACTGCGCCGATCTCGCTCAGGTCGGAGATCACGCCCAGCTCCTTGTCGGTGAGCAGCTTCAGAACCAGCTCCATGGCGGCGTTGTGGTCGCCCAGCTTGTCGATCTCGGCCTCATACTTCTTGCCGTTGTACTTGTGGGTGATGTTGGACTTGGGGTCCACGGTGCCGATGCGCTCGACGAGGCCCTTGGCGATGACGGACTCGTTGTCCATGTCGATCATCTGATACTTCAGGGAGGAGGAGCCGGCGTTGATGACCAGAATTTTCATGGGTAATGCACTCCATTCTTGAAATCGCTGTGCGGCTGGAGGTTCAGCCGGGGTATTAAATCGCGGGGCGGGGGAGAAAGTCCCCCGTCCGCGCATTCATCCGATTAGCCCTGCGCCTGTGCGGCGGTGATGGCGACGGTGGCGACGATGTCCTCGACGCTGCAGCCGCGGCTCAGGTCGTTGCACGGCTTGGCGATGCCCTGCAGGATGGGGCCGTAGGCCTCGGCGTTGCCCAGGCGCTGCACCAGCTTGTAGCCGATGTTGCCGGCCTCGAGGGAGGGGAACACCAGGGTGTTGGCGTGACCGGCGACGGCGCTGCCGGGGGCCTTCAGCTGGCCGACCTTCTCAACCAGCGCGGCGTCGAGCTGCAGCTCGCCGTCCAGCATCAGGTCGGGGGCCATTTCCTTGGCGATGCGGGTGGCTTCCTGCACCTTGGTGACCTGGTCGTGCTTGGCAGAGCCCTTGGTGGAGAAAGACAGCATGGCCACGCGGGGCTCGATGCCCGCCAGGGAGCGCGCGGAATCGGCGGCGCCCAGGGCGATGTTGGCCAGGGCCTCGGCGTCGGGATCGATGTTCACGGCGCAGTCAGCGAAGATCATGATGCCGTCGTCGCCGTATTCCTTGTTCGGGCTCTCCATCAGGAAGCAGGAGGACACGGTCTTGATGCCGGGCTTGCTCTTGATGATCTGCAGCGCGGGGCGCAGCATGTCGCCGGTGGAGTGGATCGCGCCGGAGACCAGGCCGTCGGCCTCACCGGCCTTGACCATCATGATGCCGTAGTACATGGGATCCTTCACGGTTGCGGCGGCCTTTTCCTCGGTCATGCCCTTGGCCTTGCGCAGCTCATACAGGGTGGCGGCGTACTCGGCGCACTTCTCGCTGGTGGCGGGGTCGATGATGTTGATGCCCTCGAGGGAAGCGCCCGCGGCGACCTCCTTGATCTTCTCGGGGTTGCCCAGCAGCGTCAGCTTTGCCAGACCCTGCTCCACGATCATGGAAGCGGCCTTCACGGTGCGGGGCTCGTCGCCCTCGGGCAGCACGATGTGCATCACATTGGACTTTGCCTTTGCCTTGATCTTATCGATGATTGCCATTGGTTTTCCCTCCGTTTGATTCTGCGCGCCGCAGCACGCGGTTCATTGATGTAAGAATCCCCGGCCTGCGCGGCTGTGCGCCGTCAAAAAAGACGCCGAAAATTCTCGAAAATCATACACATCTATTATACGATATTTCATCCAAAATGGAAAGCATAAAATGTAAATTTGTCAGCCTTCGCCGCGCTTTCGGGGAGAAGCGGTGGTGGAGCGCACCACAAGATGGGCGTCGAGCACCTGCTGCACGGGCGCATCGCCGCCGCGACGGATCTGCTCCAGCAGGATCTCCACGCATCTTGTGGACACGGTGCGCTTGGGGAAGTGCACGGTGGTCAGCGGCGGCGGGAAGCGCATTTGGGACTGCACGTCGTCAAAGCCCACGATGGACACGTCCTCGGGCACGCGCACGCCGTGGCTGTTGAGCGCATAGATGGTCTCCCAGGCGATGTAGTCGCTGAAGGCGAAGATGGCGGTGAAGTCCAGATTGGACGCGAGGATTTCCTCGATCTTCTGAACGATGTCGCTGGCGGAGGCGTCCATCTCCACCACCAGCGCCGGATCGATCACCACGCCGCGCTCATCCATGGCCCGCTGAAAGCCGCGCAGGCGCTCGCCGGAGCTGGAGATGCGCGGGTCGGCGGTGAGCACCAGAATCCGCTGGTGGCCCAGCTCTGCCAGGTGCTGTCCGGCCAGATAGCCGCCCTTCTCGTCGTCGCACACCACGTAGTCCGCGTCCAGATCGTCAAACCTGCGGCCCATCAGCACGAAGGGCATGCCGTTCTGCTGGAGCAGGCGGATGCCGTCCAGCGACTTCTGGGTGGGGCAGAGCAGCACGCCGTCCACGTTCTTGTTCAGCGCGGAGATCACGGCCTGCTCCTCGCGCTCAGCGCGCTCCTCGGTGCCCATCACGATGGCGCGGTAGCCCTGCTTTTCCAGCTCGGCGACACAGATCTTGATTTCGATGGCGAACAGGGGATTGGCGATGTCGCTGACGATGATGGCCACGGTCTTGCTGGAGCCGGAGCGCAGGCCCCCGGCCTGGGAATTGGCGATGTAGCCGATCTCCCGCGCAGCCTTCATGATGCTTTCGCGGGTCTCCAGGGCGATGCCCTCCTTGTTCTGCAGGGCCTTGGAGATGGTGCCCACAGTGAAGCCGGTCTTTGCCGCGATGTCCGTCAGCTTCACGCGGCGGTTGTTCCTCTTGTTCATCAGTCGCTTCCTCCCGGGATGTGCGCACGCGCGCGGGTTCTCCCCTTCATATTATAGAAGAAAACCGGCTTTGTCAATCGTGAATTTACGTTTTCATAGCTCTTCCTGCCGGGAGTGTGCAAAGCAGGCATTTCACAAAGGAAAAACCCTCCGACGCTGTGCCAAAGCATGCGTCGAAGGGAGCCGTCAATCATCGTCGTCCCAGCCGGGCGGGGCGTAGGGACAGTCGTCATCGTCATGGCCGAGCCGGCCGCAGTAGTCGCAGTGATCGTCGTCCTCGTGGCCGTGCGCGCCGCAGATGGAGCAGTTGTCGTCGGCCTCGTGGCCGGTTTCGCCGCAGAGGGTGCAGTAATCGTCGTCATCATCGTCGTCATCGTCGTGATGCTTTCCGTATGC
>CAMBWJ010000010.1 GCA_945871545.1 uncultured Clostridia bacterium
CTCGAGGGTGCGGATGTTGCGGCCCTCGCGGCCGATGATGCGGCCCTTCATGTCGTCGTTGGGCAGCGCGACCACGGAGACCGTGGTCTCCGCGACGTGGTCCGCCGCGCACTTCTGAATGGCGGTGGAGATGATGTCGCGGGCCTTCTTGTCCGCCTCCTCCTTGGCGCGGGCTTCAATCTCGCGCACCATGACGGCGGCGTCGTGGTAGGCGTCCTTCTGAACGCGGTCGATCAGGATGTTCTTGGCTTCGTCGCTGGTCATGTTGGCCACGCGCTCCAGCTCCTGCTGCTGGCGGTCGTGCATCTCCTGGGCCTCGGCCTCCAGGCGCTCGGCCTCGCGGTACTTGTCGTTGAGCTGCTCCTCGCGCTGCTCCAGGTTGTCCATCTTCTTGTCGAGCTGTTCCTCGCGCTGGTTGACCCTGCGCTCCTGGCGGGTCACCTCGCTGCGGCGGTCGCGGATCTCCTTGTCGAGCTCATTCTTCAGGCGAATGACCTCCTCCTTGGCCTCCAGCACCGCTTCCTTCTTCTTGTCCTCAGCCTTGCGGGCCGCCTCGTCCAGCAGATTCCTTGCGTATTCCTCCGTCTGGCCGATCTTCTTTTCCATCGTGTTCTTGCGGTAGAAGTATCCGGCTGCGAGGCCGGCCACCAACGCAATCAGCGCAATGACAGCAGTGATTGCAACATTCACGTCTTTCCATCCTCCCATTCCAATTTCAGATTTTCACATTCTCTCCCGGCAAAAGCGGTACGTACCGCTGATATGACATGCGCTTCACTTCTATGCAAAAAGTCAGGCCGACAGAACCGCGCGAAAAATGCGCCGCCCTGCCGGTCCGAAGAAGAAATCGATTTTCCGTTTTGAAGATGCGTTCGCGTCGAGCACAGTCGGAAAAAATCCGCCCGGAATGGCTCCACAGCAGGCTTTATGTCCGCCTGGGAGCCTTATTCGCATATTGCAGGCTGCGCCGTTCGGCAATGAACACATAGTAACCGTCCGTTTCGCGGATTTCCACCCCGCCGAAAACGGAGATCATCTTGTTTTTGTACCACGCGCGCCGCTTTGTGACCATATACAGCTTGCCGCCGATTTTCAATCGGTTAAAACCCTTTTCAATAAAACCCTTTGCCACCGAAAAATCCGTCTGATACGGAGGATTGGACAGGATGAGATCGAAGCCGCTTGCGTCCACGCTCTGAAAACCGTCCGAGACGCAGACCTGCACTCCGCCCACACCGTTCCGCTCCGCATTCCGGCGCGCGGTTTCCACCGCCATCGGATCGGCATCGGACATGAAAACATTTTCTTCCCCGGCGATCTTCGCTGCCACGATGCCGACAACGCCGCATCCACAGCCAAGATCCATTATGCGCATACCCGACGCAATTTTCACATACGAAAGCATCGCGAGCGTGCCGCGATCCACATGCTCCGGAGAAAACAGACCCGGCCGCGTCTCCAGAGAGACTTGCTGGCCCAGGATCTCCACCTGAAGCAGTTTGAACCCGCGTTCATCCGTCATGCCTACGCATCCGCCACTTTCCGTCAGGTTATTCGTCTAAGCTTTATTATAACACACTCCGGCACAAAAAAAAAGAATAATTCGCGTCAGTTTGGAAAAAATGTCTTCACAATTGTTGAGAAGGTGTGAACTTGGCCGTATACCTTGCCGCAGCCGCCGTGCTGCTGTTCTACTTATGCAGCGTTCCGGTGAAATTTGCCGTGGAAATGCGCATCGGTCGCGGTGCAGCCTTCGGCGCGGGCGGCTCGATCTTCGAGGGGCGCTACGCCCTGCGGGGCGCGCACCGGCGCATGCTGGGCGAGAAAAAGCACCTGCCCTGGAAGCGGGCGGAGGTGGATATAAATAAGAAGGACGCGCTTCCGGCGCTGCTGCACGCCGCCAGCTACGCCCTGCGTCACATGCGCCTGGAGCAGCTGAATCTCAGGGGAACCATCGGCGCGCGGGACGCGGCTATAACGGCGCTGCTGTGCGGGCTGGCGCGTTCGGTTCAGGCGGCGCTGGAGCCCGTCGCACCGCCGGGCGCGATCTGTCTCAATCCCCTGCCCGACTTCTCCTGCGACGGCAGCGACCTCAGCTTCAGCGGAATGATTTCCATGCGCGCGGGACATATTATTCTCGCCGCGCTCATCGGCGCGCAGCACTATGTTCGCAGGAGGCTCATCCCATGGAAGGAAAACATCCGATTGAAAATATCATGCGCACGACGATGGAGAACATACGCGACATGGTGGACGTGGACACCGTCATCGGCGAACCGATCCTCACCCAGGACGGCTCGACCGTGATTCCGGTCTCCCGGGTCAGCTTCGGCTTCGTGGCGGGCGGCGCGGAGTACCACTGCAGCAACCGCTACCGCGCCCCGGCGGAGGACGGCGACCGGCTCCCCTTCGGCGGCGGCACCGGCGCGGGCGTGACCCTGCAGCCCATGGGCTTTCTGGTGACCAACCAGAATTCCGTGCGCCTGCTGCCCGCCCAGGCCTACGCGCCCGCCGACCGCATCATCGAGCTGGTTCCCCAGCTGATGTGCGAGGTCAAGACCATGCTGAAGAACAAGAACGATAAGGAGCAGGCGAAGAAGGCCAGCGTCATTCCACCCCAGCCCAATCCCCAGCTCAATCCCCAACCGAGTCCCCAAGCCTGAAGTCCATGGTTCAGAATCCCCTCCCCCGCCGCATATGCTGGAGCAAAGTGCGCAGCACGGGAGGGGATTTTGCATGCAGCCAATGCTGGCGGTCACCGCGCCGCATCCGGGCCTCATCTACATCAACGGCCGCTTTTCCGGGGAGGTCTCCCGGGAGCAGCCCCTGCTGCGTCCCGTGTGCGCAACCGGGGCGCTCTACCTGGACTACCGCCCGCTGACCAATGCCTGCCGGGCGATGGCGCGGCGCATCGTGTTCTCCGGGGGCGCGCCGATGGCGGAGTCCGTCGAGGCGGCGGAGGATCTGAGCGCCGTGATCTGGCCCGGGAATGTGACCGAGCTGGAGCTCACGCCGGAGACGCGGAATGCGACGCCCCGCAGCCTGAATCTGTCCGGGCACGAGCTGGTGCTGGAGGGCGATCCCCCATCTCTTCGCTGCGACGGACGGGTGCTGTGCGCGCTGCCCGAGGGGGCGGAACCGCCGTCGATGCAGTTGCTTCCCGAGGGCACGGTGCTGCTGGGGCGCTGCGGCGGGGGCATGTACCTGCTGTGCGCCACCCCCGACCTGCGCAGTCAGACGGGCTTTCTGCGTGCGCGGCAGATCGATATCGAGGGCGACGGGCGCATCCGGGCCGTTGTCGCACCGGGCGATACTGTGGGCCACGCCACGCTGGAGATCTGGCGGCTCACGGCGGAGGGATTGACGCTGGTCACGTCGGAGCCCGCCTGGGCCCAGGGCGCGCCGCGCTGGCCCCAGACCCCGGCGCAGACCGCCATGGCCGCAGTGGAGGCCGCGCTGGCGGGGCTGGATGCGGAGGCAGAGGGCTACCTCGCACCGTCGCTGCGCCGCAGCTTCTCCGCGGAGCAGCTGCGCCGGAGCTGCGATTTGTGCGTGGAGATGAAGTATGCGCCGCCGGATTCCCGGCCCTGCGTGGGGCTGCTGCGTCTGGAGGGCGGGAACCTGGCCCGGGTCGCGCCGCTGTACTACCGCGCCGTGTCCTCCGGCGGTGCCCAGGGGCCGTATCAGATCGACCTGTTCGAGTTCCCGTGAGGACAGAAAAGGCCCGGACATCCATGCGGATATCCGGGCCATATTTGGTCTGGAGATCAGACCTTGAAGTTGACGGACTTGTCGCCCTGATCGTTGGAGCCGAACACGTAGTCGTTGCCGGGCAGGATGGCGTTGAGGATGATGCCAACCAGCGCGCCGACGGCCAGACCGGACAGGCTGATGGGGCCGAGCACGATCTTACCGGCGCTGGAGAAGGTGATGCCCAGGGACAGGCCCATGATCAGCGCGGCGATGATGATGTTGCGGTTCTTGGTGAAGTCCACCTGGTTTTCCACGACGTTGCGCACGCCGACGGCGGAGATCATGCCGTAGAGGATCAGGGACACGCCGCCGATGGTAGCGGTGGGCATGCAGGCGATCAGGGCCTCAAACTTCGGGCAGAAGGCGAAGATCACGGCCAGCACGGCTGCGATGCGGATGACGCGGGGATCGTAGACCTTGGTCAGCGCGAGCACGCCGGTGTTCTCGCCGTAGGTGGTGTTTGCGGGAGCGCCAAAGGCAGCGGCCAGCGCGGTGGCGCAGCCGTCGCCCAGCAGGGTGCGGTGCAGGCCGGGCTCGGCGACGAAGTTCTCGCCGACGGTGGAGGAGATGGCGCACATATCGCCGATGTGCTCAACCATGGTCGCCAGCGCGATGGGCATCATGATGGCGATGGAGGAGACCAGCATGCCGCCGTCGCAGCCCTTGAACAGGGAGAACACGGTGTCCTTCCACTGGAAGGGCAGGCCGATCCATGCAGCAGTCTTGACGGCGGTGAAGTCCACCTGGCCAAAGATGGCGGCAACCACGTAGGAGCCGACCACGCCCAGCAGGATGGGGATGATCTTGATCATGCCCTTGCCCCAGATGTTGCAGACCACCACGATGGCGATGGCCAGCAGGGCGATCCACCAGTTGGCCTGGCAGTTGTTGATGGCGGAGTTGGCCAGGGACAGGCCGATGCAGATGATGACCGGGCCGGTGACGATCGGCGGGAAGAAGCGCATGACGCGGGAAGTGCCGAAGGCCTTGAACAGCGCGGAGAGAACCACGTACAGCAGGCCTGCGCACATGACGCCAACGCCGGCGTAGGGGATCCAGTTCATGCCCTCTGCGTTTTCAAACAGGGCGCACACGGCGGCGTAACCACCGATGAAGGCGAAGGAGGAGCCCAGGAAGGCCGGAACCTTGCCCTTGGTCAGGAAGTGGAACAGCAGCGTGCCCAGGCCGGCGAACAGCAGGGTCGCGGAGACCGGCAGGCCGGTGAGCACCGGCACCAGCACGGTTGCGCCGAACATGGCGAACATGTGCTGGAAGCCCAGCAGCAGCATCTTCGGGGTACCGAGGGTTCTTGCATCGCGGATACCATTGTCAGACATGTAATTTTCCTCCCCTAATTTGGTCCCAAACCGTCACCGGTCACAGAGCCAGACGCTCTCGTCCTCGTCAATGCCCGGTATATTCACCCGGATGAACTCCGTCTGCGCGGTGGGAATGTTCTTCCCCGCGAAGTCGGCGCGAATCGGCAGCTCCCGATGGCCCCGGTCGATGAGCACCGCCAGCTGAATCCGCCTTGCACGGCCCAGATCCATCAGTGCATCCATGGCCGCGCGGGCGGTCCGGCCGGTGTAGAGCACGTCGTCCACCAGCACCACCGTCTTGCCGCTTACGTCGAAGGGAATGTCCGTCCGGTTGAGCGTGGGTTCCCCCGAGATGTGCGTCAGATCGTCCCGATAGAAGGTGATGTCCACCGAGCCCACCGGAACCGACGCGCCCTCCACCCGCAGAATTGCGTCCGCGAGCATCCTTGCGATGGGCTCGCCGCGCCTGCGGATGCCCACCAGCACCACGTCCTCCACGCCCTTGTTGCGCTCGATGATCTCATGCGCCATGCGCGTGATCGTGCGCTGCACCTGACGTGCGTCCATGATCTGGTTCTTCTTCTGCATGCGGCTCACCTCACTTCAATGCGCCCGGCGCTTCCACCCCAAGGCGCGCCGGATCGCCTGCAATCGCAAAAAAAATCCCTGCCGGCAGTGGCAGGGACATGCATACGTATCGCGTCGTCCGAGCACCTTGCCGACCTCACGGGATCGAGTTAAAGGAACCCTTTCGACAGGATATTATAGTTTTTTTGGTGCTTTTCAACCAGTACGTTTTCGTTAAATTCCGACTTTCTTGTGTTAATCCGGGGACGAATTTTTGCATTACACAGCCGGATTTTCGATCACGCCCGCGAAGCACACGCTGTCCGTCTCTCTATCCGCGATGACGAAGGCGAAGGGCCGGTCCACGCGCACTTCCACCGGTTCCTCCTCGGGCGGCATCGCCATGCAGGCCACGATGACCGCCGTGGCCGCAGCCGCCTTCGTGCCCTCCTCGTCCAGCTGCACGCGCACCTTCTGCAGTATCTCGTCGATCCGCATGGGAACCTCCGAGACGCCGGAGAAGTCCGCACTGTCGCCGAAGGGAGCCTCCAGGCCCAGCGCCTTCAGCGCATCGGAGAGGGAATTATCCGTCGTCAGGTCGAACTTCGGCAGGAAGAGGTCAACCTCGCGCTCCTCCGCGCCGTCCTTCAGGTAATCCATGCCCTGCTCCGCCAGCGCGTCCAGCAGGCCGTCAAGGCCGATGCTCACGCCCTCGCCGGGCAGCGCGATCCACATCTCCAGCGCGCCGTCCGCGTAGGGTAGGCGGACGATCTGCAGGCCGTCCTTCTCCACATAGTCGAAGAAATCCTGCTGGTACATCATCTCCACCGTCACGTCGCCCTCCGGCGCGTAGAAAGTATCCTCGATGGTGTTGTACGCCTCGAAGGGCTTTGCCCACTTCGCGTCCATGGCGATGGCGTTGATGAGGATCAGCCCGGTCTGCGGGTCGGGCGCGTCGCTGAGCAACTGATCGATCAGGCCGTCGGTGCGCTCCGATACCCAGGAATTGACCTTCTCCACCACCTCCGCGTCCAGATCAAACCACTCCGCGCCGTAGGCTTCGTTCAGGCGGTCAATGTAGGTCTGCTTCAGCGAAAGGCCCTGCGCCACGAAGGCGGCGTTGGCGGACGAAATCTCCCCGGGAATCACGCCGGGCAGTGCGGACAAGTCCTCCGCGCCCAGCGCAGTGAGGATCGCAGCGAGGGTCTCCCCCTCCGCGCCCTCTGCGGCCATGCCCAGCGCCAGGGTCAGGCTCGCCGGGGACAGCATCACGTTGCCGCCTCCGGCATACAGCTCCTTCAGCAGTTCAAAGCCCAGCTTCTCGCCCGCCGGGGAGGCTTCCGCCAGCGCAGTACAGCCCAGCAGTGCCAGGCACAGCAATATGGAAAGGATTTTCTTCATAAAAACACGCTCCTTTGCGTCAATTTCTGCAAGATAGACGCAAGGGAGCGCTGTGAAGTTCCAAAAAGAATGTCGATTGGTATGAATTTACGCTCAGCCGCGGATTCTGGCCTCGGTGGCGCGCACGTCGTCGATGAAGGCCTTCGCGTCCGGCGCGCCGTAGAGCGCACTGCCCGCCACCATCACGGTCATGCCCTGCTCGATGAAGGGCACGCAGGTCTGGGTGTTCAGGCCGCCGTCCACCTCGATCAGCGCGTCGCAGCCGGCCTCGTCCAGCATCCGGCGAATCTCGCCCACCTTGTGGATGGTTGCCGGGATCATCTTCTGTCCGCCGAAGCCGGGGTTGACGCTCATCACCAGCGCCAGATCGAAGTCGCCCAGCACGTACCGCAGGCACTCCGGGCTGGTTGCCGGGTTCAGCGCCACGCCCGCCAGCGCACCGGCAGCGCGAATCTGCTGGAGCAGGCGGTGCAGGTGGTTGGTGGCCTCGGCGTGGACGGTGATGATCTTCGCTCCCGCTGCGGCGAACTCCTCCACGTACTTCTCCGGGTTGGCGATCATCAGGTGGGCGTCCACCGGCAGCGAACACTTCGCCGCAGCCTTCAGAATGCCCTGACCGAAGGTGATGTTGGGCACGAAGTTGCCGTCCATCACGTCGTAGTGCAGATAGTCCGCACCGGCCTCAGTCATGCGCTCAATCTCTTCACCGATCTTCAGAAAATCCGCCGCAAGCAGCGACGGCGCCAGTTTAATCATAGCGTTCCCTCCACTTCTGTTTCATATCCTCCAGCAGCTCCACATACCTGCGGTGCCGCAGTTCATCGATCTCGCCCGCCTCCACCGCCTGCCGCACGCCACATTTGGGCTCGGTGGCGTGGTAGCAGGGCTGGAAGTAGCAGCTTCCCAGATAGGGTTCAAACTCGGGGTAGCTGTCCTGCAGCTCCACCGGGTCGAACAGCTCATTATCCAGCAGGCTGAAGCCCGGAGTGTCCAGCACCATGCCGCCGCCCGGCAGGGGGATCAGCTCCGAGCGCCGCGTGGTGTTCTTGCCGCGCTCGATCTTCTCCGACAGATCGCCCGTCTCCAGCTCCAGGCGGTACAGTGCGTTGATCAGCGAGGATTTGCCCGCGCCGGACTGTCCCGCCAGCGCGTGTACGCTGCCTTTGAGCGCATTCCGCAGCGCATCCACGTTCTCGAGCGTGTGCGCCGAGACAAACATCGCGTCCACCTGCGCGCCCCGGTACTGATGCACGATCTCCCCCGCGCGCTGAGGTGCAAGCTCGCACTTGCTGACCACCAGCATCGGCGCGACGCCCCGCCTGCGCGCGGTGAGGATCATGCGATCCACAAGACTTAAGTCGGCCTCCGGCGCAGCCGCAGCCGCTACGATCACGATCCGGTCGATGTTCGCCACCGGCGGGCGCTCCAGCTCATTCCTTCGCGGCAGGATCGAATGCAGCCAGCCGTCCTCCTCGCCCGTGCCGGGCGTCATCTCCACGCGGTCGCCCACCTTGGGCTTCATGCGCTCGCGGCGCAGCTTGCGCTGCGCGCGCAGCGTGTATTCCTCGCCCGCATCGTCAAGGACGGTGTAAAAGCCGCCGATGCCCCGCAAAATCGTTCCCTGCAAACGCTCCCCTCCGGTTCTAGTTGAAATCCAGCTGCATGCTCTCGTAGAGCACGTCGTCCATATAGATGTAGATTTGGTGCACGCCGCTCTCCGAGCTGCTCAGGCCGATGGCGTGGGTGCCCTTCGGCAGCACCTCCCGATAGACCTCCAGGCTCACGCCCGAGGGCGCGACCAGATTCACCGTCACCCGCAGGTTGTTCAGCGGCACCACCAGCGTAAGCTCCGCGTCGGGCGCATACTTCTTCTCCTGCGCGCGGCAGATGGTGAGATCCACCGCCGTGCCCGTGAGCACCTGGGTGTAGGGCGCGATGCTCTGCGCGATCACCGCGCCGGACCTCGCGTCGGCGGAATCGCCCTCGCTCACCGTTCCCAGCATCAGGCCCTCGGCCTCGATCACCGCCTGCGCGCCCTCCAGCGTCAGACCCGACAGCGACGGCACCGACACGCACTGGCCGCTAACCTTCAGCAAAACCTCGCTGTCGCGGGACTGCCAGCCGGGGGTCAGGTTCACGGAGACCACCGTGCCCACCGCCCGGTCGCTCTGCACATTTGCGACCTCCACGGTTCGCACGCCCGCGCCGTTGAGCGCCTCCAGTGCTTCCGTTTCGCTCCAGCCGGTCATGTCCTCCAGATAGTACCACTGGCTGCCCAGGCTCACCGTCAGCGTGATCTTTGCGCTCTTGCGGATGGACTCGCCCGCCTCCTGGGATTGCAGCATCACCGTTCCGTCGGGATAGTCGTCGCTGTAGGCGTTCACCACGATGGGCGACACGCCCAGCGCCTCCATCGCATGCACCGCGTCCTCCTCGACATTACCGATGAGATAGGGCATGTTCACGGTGGCGTAGCGCTCCTGCAGCACCAGGCCCAGCGCGGCCAGCGCAAGCACCAGCGCCGCAGTTCCCAGCGCGATCATCCACCAGAACAGTTTTTTGCGCCGGGGCTTGACCGGCTGGGGATGCTTCTTTACTTCCTCGCGCGCCGTCTCCGGCTGGGCCTCCTCCCGCTTTGCGGGATAGCGCACGAAGCCGCCCCTGGGCTTGGAGATGGTCATGCGCAGATCCGCCGCCATCTCCGCCGCGCTCTGGTAGCGCAGCTGCTTGTCCTTGCACAGCGCGCGCATCACGACCTCGTCCAGCGCCCGGGAGATGTGGGAATTCCGGCTGCGCATGGACGCGGGCTGCTCGTTGATGTGCTTGAGCGCCACCGATACGGTGGTATCGCCGTCGAAGGGCACGTGGCCGGTGAGCATCTCGTAGAGCACCACGCCCACGGAGTACAGGTCGCTCTGCTCGTCGGCAACCTCGCCCCGGGCCTGCTCCGGCGAGAGGTAGTGCACGCTGCCCATGGCTGAGCCGTTGGGATCCAGCTGGGTGGTCTGGCTCGCCTTCAGGCGGGCGATGCCGAAGTCGGCAACCTTCACCCGGCCCTGCCTGTCCACCAGGATGTTTTGGGGCTTGATGTCGCGATGCACGATGCCGTTGCGATGGGCGTGGTCCACCGCCGCCAGGATGCGTATAGTCATCCGCAGCGCCACATCCGGGTGGATGCGGCCCTCGTCGCGGATCATCTGCTTGAGGGTCTGGCCGTCCACATACTCCATCACGATGTAGCGCATCTCGCCCTCGATGCCCACGTCCAGCAGGTTCACGATGTTCTCGTGGGACATCTTCGCGGCGGCCTCGGCCTCGCGGCTGAAGCGGCGCACGAACTCCATGTCGGATTCGTACTCCGGCCGCAGCACCTTGATGGCAACGGTTCGGTTCTCCTCTAAATCCAGGGCGCGGTATACGACGGCCATGCCGCCCGTACCAACGACAGCTTCGATGCGATACCGGCCCGATATGAGCCGTCCGATCATCTGTCTTCCTCCCCGGTCACCACGTACATTGCGGTGATGTTGTCGCTTCCGCCGTCGTCCAGCGCGGCCTGCACCGCCTGTTTCAGCTTCTCCTCCCAGCCGCAGTCGCTCTGGGTGAGCTCAAGTATGTCCCGATCCTCCAGGTGGTTGGACAGGCCGTCGGTGCACAGGAAGAACACGTCTCCCGGCATCAGCTCGATCTGAACCACGTCCACTTCCACGTGATCCCCGGTGCCCAGCGCGCGGGTGATGTAGTTGCGCTTGGGATGGTGCCTGGCCTCCTGGGGCGTGATCAGTCCCTTGCGCACCATCTCCTCCACCAGCGTGTGATCCACGGTGATGCGCAGGATGCTGCCCCTGCGGATCAGGTACGCGCGGCTGTCGCCCACGTGGGCGACGTAGGCGCTGCCGTTGTTCAGCGCCAATGCGGTGAAGGTGGTGCCCATGCCGCTGTACTGCTCCACGCAGCGCGACCGCGCGTGCACCGCCGCGTTGGCGCGCTCCACCGAGCGGCGCATGGCCGCGCCGTCGATCCACCTGCACATGCGCATCTCCCCGGAAAAGACCCGAACCGCCATGGCACTGGCAATCTCGCCCGCGTTGTGGCCGCCCATGCCGTCCGCAATCGCGCAGAAGCGCTCACCTTCCCGAGGAAGGTAGTAGGAATCCTCGTTGATGGGCCGTACCCTGCCGGTATCCGTCTGCACAAAAACTTTCATTCGTTCTCCTCCGGGGTTTGCGTTTTGCTTTACTTTTGCTCCGAGATGTACTTCCGCCTGAGCTGGCCGCAGGCGCCGTCGATGTCCGCGCCCATCTCCCGGCGCACCGTGGCGGAGATATTCTTCAGCTCCAGGCGCTTGAGGAAGGCGGCCACGTCCTGCTTCGTCGGCGCTTCAAGGTTGCGCTCCTTGACTGCGTTCAGCGGAATCAGGTTCACGTGGCAGCGCATGCCGCGCAGCCGACGCGCCAGCTCCTCGGCGTGGCGCACCTCGCAGTTGACGTTCTTGATCAGCGCGTACTCGAACACCACGCGCCGTCCCGTCTCCTCGCTGTACTTCCTGCACGCGGCAATCACGTCCTCGTAGGGATAGGCGTTGGCCACGGGCATGATCTTCTGGCGAATGGCATCGTTGGGGGCGTGCAGCGACAGCGACAGCGTCAGCGGCAGGCCCTCCTTGATGAAATCGTAGATGCGGTTCACCAGGCCGCAGGTGGACAGCGAGATGTTGCGAATGGAGATGTTCAGCCCCGTCGGACTGTTCACCAGCCGCAGGAACTTCACCACGTTGTCGTAGTTGTCGAAGGGCTCGCCGCTGCCCATCAGCACAATGTTGTGGATGCGGCGCTCCGCGTCCTGGGCCTGAATGTGGCGGTTCGCGGCCACCACCTGGCCCAGAATCTCGCCGGGGGTCAGGTTGCGCACCCGTCCCTCCAGCGTGGACGCGCAGAACGCGCAGCCCATGCGGCAACCCACCTGGGTGGACACGCACAGCGTGTCGCCGTACTTGTAGCGCATCACCACGCCCTCGATCAGGTTGCCGTCGTGAAGCTCGTAGAGGAACTTCTCCGTCTCGTCGAGTTTCGACTTGTAGCTCTCGCGGATGCGCACCGGGTTCGCCACGGCGATCTCCGCCATGCGCGTCCGCAGCGCGCCCGAGAGGTTCGACATCTCGGCAATCTCCACGCCCCGGTTCAGCCACTGGCGAATCTGTCCGGCGCGGAACTTGCTCTCGTGAAGCTCGTTCAGCACGAAGTCCAGAAGCTCCTGGTCGCTTAACGACAGCAGCTGGATTTTATCGCTCATAGCTCCCTGCCTTTCTGCGCAGGCGCGCGATGAAGAAGCCCTCGATCCCGTCCCGACCGGGCAGAATCTGGATGCAGCCGTTCACATAATGCCCACGTAGCTGCTCCGGGAGCCACTTGTCGTCCAAATCGGGCGCAAACTCCGGGTGCAGATTCAGGAAGGCCTCGATCTGCCTTACGTTCTCCTCCGGCAGCAGCGTGCAGGTGGAGTACACCAGAAGCCCGCCCGGTTTGACACTGGCGGCGCAGGCGTTGAGAATCGCCTTCTGCACCGGAACCAGCGCGTCGATGGTCGCGCCCGTCAGGCGGTACTTGATATCCGGCTTGTCGCCCATCACACCCAGACCTGAGCAGGGCGCGTCCACCAGCACCGCGTCCATGGACAGCTCCATGCTCTCCATGGGTTTTGCCGCGTCGCGCACCTGCGCGCGGATGTTGTCCAGCTCCAGGCGGCGCGCCGCCGCGCGGATCAGCTCCACCCGGTGCTCGTGCAGATCCCAGGCGTACACGCGGCCCGTGCCCTGCATCGTCTCGGCGATCAGGCAGGTCTTGCCGCCGGGCGCTGCGCAGGCGTCCAGCACCTGCATGCCCGGCTTCGCGCCCACCGCAGCCGCCGCCAGCATGGAGCTCTCCCCCTGAATGGAGAACAGGCCCTTGCGGTAGCCCTCGTGGGCGGAGAGCTTGCCCGCGCCGGTCACGCGATACGCGCCGGACACCGTGGCATGCTCCCAGGTAAAGCTGTTCTGCGTCAGCCACGCCTCAAACGCCGCATCATTCATGCGCATGCGGTTGGGACGGATGGTGTCGCTGCGGCGGTCCGGCGACCAGGCGAGGATCTCCTCGGTCTGCTCCACGCCGTAAGCCGCTACCAGCCGCGCAACCAGCTCCGGCGCGGTGGAATACTTCTCAGACAGATAGGCCTCCTGCTCCGCGTCGCGATCGGGCAGGGCCAGTTCGCCCGCGTCCCGGTCGCGGATCAGGCTCCGCAGCACGCCGTTCACCAGCGCGGTCAGGCCGTCCCGACCCGCGCGGCGGGTCTGCTTCACGGCCTCGTCCACCGCCGCGTGATCCGGGATCCTGTCCATGAACAGCAGCTGCGCCGCAGCGATGCAGAGGATGTCCATGACCTCCGGCTCCGGGCGGGTCTTGAGCCGCGCGGCGAGCACGTGCTCGATGCGCAGCCGGTTTTCCAGCGTGAAGTAGAACACGCTGGAGGCCAGGCGGCGATCCTCGTCGCTGAGATGCGCCGCGCTCAGCTCCCGATCCAGCGCCTGAGCCGCATAGGCGTCGTTCCGCGCCACATTGCGCAGCGCCCGCAGCGCCACGTCACGGGCGGACGGCCCCGCAGGCTTCGCCGGAGCCGGTCTGCGGTCGCGGCCCTCGAACTTCCTGCCGACGGATTTGTCCCCCGGCTTGCGCTCGAACTTCTTCTCCCCCGGCTTGCGGTTATATTTCTTCTCGAAGGGCTTCTCACCGGGTTTCCGTTCAAATTTCTTTTCAAACGGCTTGCCGTCACGCTTGAATTCGCGCTTGTTTCCGCCCTGATTCCTGTTGTTTCCCTGATCCATTCGGCTGTTGCCCCGTTTCAGTTGAATTTGGTTCCAATTTCAATTTTCTTGCCCTGCAGGTAGGCCTTT
Organism: uncultured Clostridia bacterium; assembly: GCA_945871545.1. The sequence goes on from CAMBWJ010000010.1 coordinate 13,969, forward strand.
GCGGTCATGCGTTTGGCGTTGGGCGCCTGCATCTCCAGCACCTCCAGCCAGCCCTCGCCGCAGGCGATTTTCAGGCCCTCCTTGGCCCCGGACACCGCCACGGTGCCCGGCTCTGCAGCGCCCTCCGCAGCGCAGGGCTTCGCCAGATAGATTTTGAGTCTGCCGTCGCCATTCTCCGTGTAGGCGCAGGGCCAGGGATTCAGGCCGCGCACCTGACAGGAGATCTCCTGCGCGCTCCGCGTCCAGTCGATCCGGCCCATCTCCCTGGTGAGCATCGGCTGGTAGCTGGCCTCGGCCTCGTTCTGAGGCACGCTCTTCAGCCCGCCGTGGGGATAGAATTTCAGCGTGTCGATCAGCAGCTTCGCGCCGATCTCCGACAGCCGCTGGGTCAGCTCACCCGCCGTCTCCAGCTCGCCGATGTCGGTCTGGGCTTTGAGCAGCATGTCGCCGGTGTCCATGCCCACGTCCGTGAGCATGGTGGTCACGCCGGCCACCTTCTCACCGTTCAGGATACACCAGTTGATGGGCGCGGAGCCGCGGTACTTCGGCAGCAGCGACGCATGCACGTTCACGGTGCCGTACTGGGGGATGGAAAGAATCTCCTTACTGAGCAACTGACCGAAGGCGGCGGTGACCACCAGCTCGGGCTTCAGCGCCCGCAGACAGTCCACGCCCTCCTGGGCCTTAATCTTTTCAAACTGATAGACCGGCACGCCGCGCTCCTGCGCAAGCAGCTTGACCGGGCAGGGCGTGAGCTTGTGTCCCCGGCCCGCCGGGCGATCCGGCTGGGTGATCACGCCGACCACGTCATAGCCATTGTCCAGCAGCGCGCGCAGCGAGGGCACGGCGAACTCCGGCGTGCCCATGAATACGATGCGCATGGCTCAGTCCTCCTCGTACTGGTCGGTCACGTCCTCGATCATCTTGTCCACGTAGACGATGCCGTCCAGATGATCCAGCTCGTGACAGAAGGCCTGGGCCAGGAAGCCCTCGCCCTCCACCTCAATGTGACGGCCCTTGCGATCCTGGGCGTGCACCCGCACCTTCGCGGGACGCTCCACGGTGCCGCGCTTGCCGGGCACGGACAGGCAGCCCTCCACGCAGGTCTGCACGCCCTCGGCGGCGATGATCTCCGGGTTGACCAGCTCGATCAGGCCCTCGCCCACGTCCACGACCACCACGCGCTTGAGGATACCCACCTGCGGCGCAGCCAGACCCGCGCCGTCGGCCTCGTACATCGTGTCGGCCATGTCGTCCAGCAGCGTTGCCAGCCGCTTGTCAAAGGTATCCACCTTGCGGGCATGCTTGCGCAGCACCTCGTCCTCGCCCAGCACTACGATCTTGCGAATTGCCATATATTCTTACCTCATTCCATAAAATATCATCAATACAGGTTCGCCGGATTGACCTCCAGCTCAGCGCGCACGCTCTCGGGGGCCGCGTCGGCCATGGCCTGCATCCGGGCGCAGGCGGCGTTCACGTCGCCCTTGAAGTACATCTTCAAAAACAGCTGCCAGCGGTGCTCCCCGCGCAGCAGGGAGATCGGCGCCTCGTGGGCGCGCATCTGCACCACGTCGCCGCGCATGCTCTGTGCATCCAACCATTCGTTGAAGCGCGCCTCGTCCGCTTCCGCCGCCGCGCGCACCTGCTCTTCGTCCTTGCCGGAGTACACGATGCGCACAATCTGGGTAAACGGCGGGTATAGCGCGCTCCTGCGGAAGGCGCTCTCCTTGCGGTAGAAGGCCCGAAAGTCCTGT
>CAMBWJ010000011.1 GCA_945871545.1 uncultured Clostridia bacterium
TGCAGCTCCTGAACCACTGGAAGCGCTGCTGCCCGGACGTGGAGATGGAGGGCGTCTTCACCCACTTCTGCGTGGCGGAGTGCGACCCGGCGTTCACGGAGCAGCAGAACGCACGCTTTGCCCATGCGCTGGAGATCGTGCGCGCGGCAGGCTTTCAACCCATCGCCCACGCGGCGGCGACCTCCGCCATGCTGAATCCGGCGTATCAGTACGACATGGTGCGCGCGGGCATCGGCCTGTACGGCACGCTGGTGCCGGAGCTGGAGGGAAAGCTCCGGTACGCCCAGACCCTGTGCGCGAAGCCCATCCGCATGGAAACTATACATAAGGGAGATACTGTCGGATACGGACGAACCTTCACCGCCCGGCGCGACAGCCGCATCATCACCGTGCCCATCGGCTACGGCGACGGCTATCCGCGCATCCTGAGCAACCGGGCCGACGTGCTGGTGTGCGGGAAGCGCGCGCCCATCGTGGGCAACGTGTGCATGGACATGCTCATGGCCGACGTGACCGACATCCCCGAGGCCAATGCTGACAGCGAGGTGGTGCTCATGGGCGCGCAGGGGGACGAGCGCATCACCCCCGACGAGCTGGCGCAGCTGGCCGGAACCATCCCCTACGAGATCATGCTGGGCTTCTCGCCCCGGGTGCGCACGGTGCGCGAGGGAATCTCCGGGCGCGATTGAGGCGGAATCCGGTCGGGATGCACGGTCGAAGCGGGCGCTGCGGGCAGGAATTTTCGTAAATTATTGTGAAAAACGGTCTGAAACGCCCGAAATTTGAATGAATTTTGAAAATACCGTTTGCAAATATAGATCAATTGTGATATAATTACGACAAATACCATAGGTGAAGATATGCGCATTATTTCGGGCGAAGCGCGGGGACGGACGCTGTTTGCACCCTCAGGGGATCAGACGCGGCCGACTTCGGACAAGATCAGGGGTTCCCTGTTCAACATACTGAACGGACGGGTGGAGGACGCCGAGGTGCTGGATCTCTTCGGCGGCACCGGAGCCCTGGCGCTGGAGGCGCTCAGCCGCGGCGCGGCGCGCGCAGTGATCGTGGATTCCTCCCGCGCGGCGATCGAGGTGATCCGCCGCAACGCCGGAAATGTGCTCAAGGATGCGCTGGCCGAGCGCGCACTGATCCTCAAGACCGACTATCGCAGCGCGATTTCCAGCCTGAACGGAAGGCGCTTCGATCTGGTCTTTCTGGATCCACCCTACCGCATGCTGGACGCCTATTCGGATGCGATGGAGCGGATTTGGAAGGCAGGTGCGCTCAGCGAGGGCGCTGTTATCGTTGCCGAGCGCCGTCAGGACGCGGTGATCCGCATCCCGGAGGGCTTTGAAATTTACGATACGCGCCACTATGGGGAAACTTCCATCGATTTTGTGCGTCGAAGCAGTGTCCGGGAGGTAGAGGGATGATTGCGGTCTACGCAGGCAGCTTCTCGCCGCCGACCCTGGGGCATCTGGACATCATCCGCCGCGCGTCCGCGATGTTCGACGAGCTCGTGGTCGCCGTGCTGTCCCAGCGCGCCAAGCAATACCAGTTCGCGCCGGAGCTGCGGCTGGAGATGCTTGAAGAGATTACGCGGGAGTTTCGCAACGTCCGCGTCGTCGCGGACACCGGTTTGCTGGTGGATCTGGCGCACAGAGAGGGCGCGGACGTGATCGTTCGCGGGCTGCGCAATTCCTCGGATCTGCTGTTTGAAATGCAGATGGCTGAGGCCAACCGGCGGATTGGAAGCATTGAAACGGTTTTTATCAGCTGTCTCCCGGAATACAGCATGATCTCCTCGACCATTGTGCGGGACTGCGCCTCCCACGGCGCGCCCATCGATTCCATGGTTCCGGAGGAGATTATCGGGAAAATCTACGCTGCATACGGCGTTGCACCGTGTGCGGAAAGGAAGGGCTAGAATGGATCACGATCAGGAGAAATTCTACGAAGATGAGGATCAGGAAGTTCGTGCGGAACCGCAGGAGCAGCAGAATGTCGATGAAATCGACGATATGAAATACTTCCTCGAATTGCTCAAGCACATTCGCGCTGCCATTCGCTCGGGGGCCAATGTTCCGCTGACCAACAAGAAAATCATCGATGCGGATAAGTGCCTGATGATCATTGACGATATGGAGCGCAATCTGCCCGACGCAGTGCAGTACGGCATGCAGATGTTCTCCGAGCGCGAACGCATCCTCGGCAACGCGGAGACCGCCGCGATGAACCGGGTCAGCTCTGCGGAGATGCGCGCGAACGCCGCGCTGGAGAAGGCCAAGAACGACGCTGAGCAGATCATGGCCGACGCGGAGAACGAGGCCCACGCCATCCTGGCCGACGCGCAGGAGCGCGCCAACCACATGGTGGACGAGAGCGAGATCGTGCGTCAGGCCCGCGAGGAGGCGCGCATCATCAAGAATGACGCCCGCGTGGAGGCCAGTGAGCTGCGGCTCAAGGCCAACCACGACGCGTATCAGCTGCTTGCGTCCGTGGAGGACGAGCTGACCGAGGCCTGCAAGTCCATCCGCCGCCGCCGCGCCGAGCTGGGCGACGAGGCAGAATAAGGCTGTGCAGGTTCGCGCCTGAAGCAGAAATACATGGATTCATAAGCCGCATCCGGGAGCTGTTCTTTGGATGCGGTTTTTGCGCCGGAAAACGCGAAATAACGCCCGGACGGATGCAAAATCGGTCCGGGCGCTCAGATCGATGACAAAGTATCGAAGGACAGCCTGTAAAATCGGAAGTGACGGCGTGTACGTCACTTCCGGCATTTTTCGGGAACAAACGCTTGCGTTTGTGGAGAAAAATGCATTCCCGTTCCGGTTGCCGCCCGGAAATTCCGCAGAATTTTAGGCAACCGGCCCACCGCGTTGAAAAACAGTAGTTTTTCAACGCATTGAATGCCCGGACGGATGCAAAATCCGTCCGGGCGTTGCGCTGTGAGGGAAGAACGGAGCGCCTGCGCTTTTACACCTACACCATGAGATTTGCCCGGAGGCAGCCCATCACATCGAAGATCTGCCAGAGGCGCTCGCCATCGGCGCTGGCCAGCGTGTACACGCTCTGGTTTTCCGCGATCAATGTGGCGCAGCCGTCGATGGGATAGGCGAAGCGCAGCTGATCTCCATTGGCCAGCTCCAGCTCCAGCTGCGCGGCCATGGGGCACTTGGTCGGTATCGTGGGCGTGGCGCGGCGGATCATGCCCTCCAGCTCCTTCAGCAGCGCCGGGTCGGTGACGGTTTGCTGCGTGAGAACGCCGTCGTCGTCGTTCATCCGCAGCGTGGCGGAGGTGAGCGCGCAGCTGTCCGTCTCGGGCGGCAGGAAGCACAGGTAGCGCGACAGCGCATAGCCGCGCAGCATGCCCTCCGACCCCGGATAGCCCACGTTCTCCATGGGCTGCGGGCCATCGACAGTGCGCAAGTAGCACTCCACCTGCGCGCCGAGGGGCATGCGCTGCATGCAGTCGGAGGATGTGGACGCGTCCTCACGCAGAGAGATAAATTCGTTGCAGTTGGCGACATACATGGGGATGCGCCATTCGCCGCCGGTCTCCGGGTTGACCTCGGAGAGATACCTGGACTGCACGAAGCCGAAGCATCCGCCGTAGTACACCCGAGCAAAGCCGTTCTCCGTGTATTCGTAGCAGGTCACCAGCGCGCCCAGCGGGATCTGTATGACGCGCTTTGCGCCGGTGGAGGGTTCCTCGCGCAGGGTGATGAATTCCTCGCAGCCCACGACGTGCAGCTGATCGAGGGAGATGGCATATGCCGTGCAGGAGAGGAGCAGCATCAGTGCCAGGATACAGGTCAGAATCCGTTTCATTTGTTTCATTCCTTTCATGTTTGTTTTCTGCATGGTTAGACCCCTGTATGTTCACATTTGTTCCTAAAAATTGACACATTTCTGAAATAATCCGGAAATCTGCGCCCGAAGCGTCCCTCCGCTGCGGCTGAACGAGGGCTTCCAGAAAACTTAATTGGAATGTGCGTTGACAGGGGAGAGGGGGCTGTGATAAAATACACAAAACGTTCTTTAAGACGGTTCCGTGAAGCCGGCAAGACGCGCATAGATGGACATGGACGCACTGCGTTCCATTGTCGCATGCAGTCTGCTCTTGCCGTCGGCAGGAGCGTTTTTTATGGCAGGATACGCAAGGGGGGATGGAGCTTGAAGTGCATCGTCAAAAATGCCCGCGTGTTTGAGAACGGACGCATCGCCGTCCGGGATTTCAGCTTCGCAGACGCACAGGGCTCCCGAAATGGAGAAGTGTTTCTCGATTCAAAGTACGTGTTTCCCGGTTTCGCGGACGTGCATGTGCACTTCCGGGAGCCGGGTTTTTCGTACAAGGAAACCATTTTCAGCGGCAGCCGGGCGGCGGCCCGGGGCGGTTGCACGGCGGTGTGCACCATGCCGAACCTGAATCCGGTGCCGGATTCTCCGGCGAACCTTCAGCCCCAGCTGGATATTATCGCCCGGGATGCTGTCATCCGCGTGCTGCCCTACGGCGCGATCAGCGTGGGCGAGAAGGGTGAGGCGCTGGCTGACCTGGAGGGCCTTGCGCCGCTGGTGTGCGCCTTCAGCGACGATGGGCGCGGCGTGCAGGATCCGGGCATGATGCGCGAGGCCATGCAGCGCGCGAAGGTGCTGGGGAAGCTCATCGCTGCCCACTGCGAGGACAACAGCCTGCTGCGCGGCGGCTACATCCACGACGGCGCGTACGCACGGGCCCACGGACACCGGGGCATCTGCTCCGAGTCCGAGTGGAAGCCCATCGAGCGCGACCTGAAGCTGGCGGCGGAGACCGGCTGCGGCTACCACGTCTGCCACATCTCCACGAAGGAGAGCGTGCAGCTGATCCGGGACGCGAAGGCCTCCGGCGTGGATGTGAGCTGCGAGACCGGCCCGCACTACCTGCTGCTGGACGATTCCTGCCTGCAGGAGGACGGGCGCTTCAAGATGAACCCGCCGCTGCGCGACCGCACGGACCGGGAGGCGCTGATTGAGGGCCTGCGGGACGGTACCATCGACATGATCGCCACCGACCATGCGCCCCACTCCGCCGAGGAGAAGGGCCGGGGCCTGGAGAAGAGCGCGATGGGCGTTGTGGGCATCGAGACGGCCTTTGCGCTGCTCTATGCCGGGTTGGTGCAGAAGGGGATCATTAGACTGGAGAAGCTCATCGAAAGGATGAGCGTCATTCCCAAACAGCGCTTTCAGCTCGGCGGCGGTGAGCTTGACCGGGATTTCACCGTATTCGATCTGGACGCGCGCTACGCCGTCGACCCTGCGGAGTTTATCTCCATGGGCAGGAGCACGCCCTTCACCGGCGCGCAGGCCCAGGGACGGTGCCTGCTGACCGTATCGGACGGCCGCGTGGCATGGATGCAAAAGGATTAGTTTACACCCCAAATTTGGAAACATAAATTTGCAAGAGATTTTCAACGGAGGGAATCAACATGGCAAAGAGAACGGATTTGAAGAAGATCATGATCATCGGTTCCGGCCCCATCGTCATCGGCCAGGCCGCGGAGTTCGACTACGCCGGCACGCAGGCCTGCCTGGCACTGAAGGAGGAGGGCTACGAGGTGGTGCTGGTGAACTCCAACCCCGCCACGATCATGACCGACACCGTCATCGCGGACAAGGTGTACATGGAGCCGCTGACCCTGGAGTACGTGGCGCGCATCCTGCGCTACGAGCGCCCGGACGCGATCATCCCCGGCATCGGCGGTCAGACGGGTCTGAATCTGGCCATGCAGCTGGAGCAGAAGGGTGTTTTGAAAGAGTGCCAGGTGGAGCTTCTGGGCACCAGCAGCAAGAGCATCGAGCGCGCCGAGGATCGCGAGCTGTTCAAGGAGCTGTGCCAGGAGATCGGCGAGCCGGTCATTCCCTCCAAGATCACCTACTCCGTGGAGGAGGCCGTGGAGGCCGCGAAGGAGATCGGCTACCCGGTGGTGCTGCGCCCCGCCTTCACCCTGGGCGGCACCGGCGGCGGCTTTGCCTACAACGAGGAGGAACTGGTGGAGACCGCCATCAACGCCTTCCGCCTCTCCCCGGTGCATCAGGTGCTGATCGAAAAGAGCGTCAAGGGCTACAAGGAGATCGAGTTCGAGGTCATGCGCGACGGCGAGGATCACGCCATCACCATCTGCGGCATGGAGAATGTGGACCCCGTGGGCGTGCACACCGGCGACTCCATCGTGGTCGCGCCCATCATGACCCTGAACGACCACGACCTGAAGATGCTCAACGACAGCGCCATCAAGATCATCCGCGCGCTGAAGATCGAGGGCGGCTGCAACGTGCAGTTCGCGCTGAATCCCAATTCCTCCGAATACTACCTCATCGAGGTCAATCCCCGCGTGTCCCGCTCCTCCGCCCTCGCCAGCAAGGCCAGCGGCTATCCCATCGCCCGCGTGACCGCGAAGATCGCCGTGGGTATGCGCCTGGAGGACATCCAGATCGCCAACACCAACGCCGCCTTCGAGCCCAGCCTGGACTACGTGGTGGCGAAGCTCCCGCGCTTCCCCTTCGACAAGTTCACCTCCGCCAACAACAAGCTGGGCACCCAGATGAAGGCCACCGGCGAGGTCATGGCCATCGGCAGCAGCCTGGAGGAGTGCCTGCTGAAGGCGGTGCGCTCGCTGGAGATCGGCGTGTGCCACCTGCACATGGCGAAGTTCGACTCCATGACCACCGAGGCGCTGGAGGAGTACGTCTCCGTGTTCCGGGACGACAGCTTCTACGCAGTCGCGGAGCTGCTGCGCCGGGGCGTGAGCGTGGACAAGATCTACGAAATCACCGCCATTACCCCCTACTTCCTGGAGGCCGTGAAGCGCATCACCGACTACGAGCCGGTGCTGAAGGCCAACGTCGGCGACCTCGATGTGCTGCGCGGGGCCAAGAAGCTGGGCTTCTCCGACAAGTTCATCGCCCGGCTGTGGAACGTGGACGAGACGGAAATCTGGAAGCTGCGCCGCGCCAACGGCGTGATGCCCTTCTACCGCATGGTGGACACCTGCCATACCAATGCGTACATCCCGTACTTCTACTCCAGCTACGAGGGAGAGAACCAGTCCATCGTAACCGAGCGCAAAAAGACCGTGGTGCTGGGTGCGGGCCCCATCCGCATCGGTCAGGGCGTGGAGTTCGACTACTCCACCGTGCACGCCGTGATGACCATCCGCAAGGCGGGCTACGAGGCCATCATCATCAACAACAACCCGGAGACCGTGTCCACCGACTACACCACCGCCGACAAGCTCTACTTCGAGCCGCTGACCACCGAGGACGTGATGAACATCCTGGTCTACGAGGGCGCGGACGACGTGATCGCCTCCCTGGGCGGACAGACCGCCATCAACCTGGCCGAGCCGCTGCATCGCCGGGGCGTGAACATCATCGGCACCGACGTGGATGCCATCGACCGCGCCGAGAACCGCGACGCATTCGAGAAGATTCTCCAGCAGCTCAACATCCCCCAGTCTGCGGGCCGCGCCGTGACCAACATCGAGGACGGCGTCGCCACCGCTGCGGAGATCGGCTATCCGGTGCTGGTGCGCCCGAGCTTCGTGCTGGGCGGCCGCGCCATGCAGATCGTCACCAACGAGGAGCAGCTGCGCCACTACCTCAAGACCGCCGTGGAGATCGACGCGGACAAGCCGGTGCTGGTGGACCACTACATCCTGGGCAAGGAGGTCGAGGTGGACGCGATCTGCGACGGAAGAGACGTGTTCGTCCCCGGCATCATGGAGCTGGTCGAGCGCACCGGCGTGCACTCCGGCGACTCCATCAGCGTCTATCCCGCCTTCTCCATCTCGGATAAGGTCAAGGGCACCATTCTGGACTACTCCAAGCGTCTGGGTCTGGGTCTGGGCATCGTGGGCCTGTACAACATCCAGTTCATCGTGGACAGGCAGGACAATGTCTACATCATCGAGGTTAACCCCCGCTCCAGCCGCACCGTGCCCTTCCTCTCCAAGGCCACGGGCTACTCGCTGGCGGACATCGCCACCAACGTCATTCTGGGCAAGAGCCTGAAGGAGCAGGGCATCTTCGACCTCTATCCCACGGAGAAGAAGCGCTGGTACGTCAAGGTTCCGGTGTTCTCCTTCGCGAAGATTCGCGGTCTGGACACCTACCTCAGCCCGGAGATGAAGTCCACCGGCGAGGCCATCGGCTACGACGGCAAGCTCTACCGCGCGCTGTACAAGGCGCTGCAGGCCTCCGGCATGAATCTGCAGAACTACGGAACCGTGCTGGCCACCGTCGCCAACAAGGATCAGGAGGAGGCCTTCCCGCTGATCCAGCGCTTCTACAACCTGGGCTTCAACATCGAGGCCACCGAGGGCACCGCGAAGTACCTGCGCGAGCACGGCATCCGCACCCGCGTGCTGAAGAAGATCAGCGAGGGCAGCGAGGACATCCCCAACGCGCTGCGCCAGGGCCACATCGCCTACGTCATCAACACCCGGAACCCCGGCTCCATGAATCAGGCCCGCGACGGCTTCATGATCCGCCGCCTGAGCGTGGAGAACAACGTGAGCGTGTTCACGGCGCTGGACACCGTGCGGGTGCTGCTGGATGTGCTGGAGGAGACTACCTTCGCCATTTCCACCATCGATCAGGAGTGAAACAATGCGTCAGGACGTATTTGAAATTGTATCGAACCGAAACCTCGCGCCGGGCGTGTACGAGATGGTGCTGCGCGGCGCATCCACGGAGGACTGCAACCCGGGCCGCTTCGTGCAGCTGAGGCTGGATTCCTTCTACCTGCGCCGCCCGATCTCGGTCTGCGACGCGGAGGACGGGAAGCTGACCCTCGTCTACAAGACCGTGGGCCGGGGCACCGAGGCCATGGCGCAGTACGAAAGCGGCAAGCGCATCGACGTGCTCACGGGCCTGGGCAACGGCTACGATCTGGACAAGAGCGGCGACCGCCCGCTGCTCATCGGCGGCGGCGCGGGCGTACCGCCCATGTACCTGCTCGCACGCAGGCTCATATCGCAGGGCAAGCAGCCCGCGGTGATCCTGGGCTTCAACAAAGCGGAGGAAATCTTCTATGCGGAGCAGTTCCGCGCGCTGGGGATCAAAACCATCATCGCCACTGCAGACGGAAGCGTCGGCGTGAAGGGCTTCGTCACCGACGCGATGGAGGGCATCGACTATACCTACACCTACGCCTGCGGCCCGGAGCCGATGCTGAAGGCGGTGTACAATCGCGCATCGACCTCCGGCGAATACAGCTTCGAGGAGCGCATGGGCTGCGGCTTCGGCGCGTGCATGGGCTGCACCTGTGAAACCAAGTACGGCAACAAGCGCATCTGCAAGGATGGCCCGGTGCTGACAAAGGAGGAGATCGTATGGTAAATACCCGCGTGAACCTCTGCGGGATCGAGCTGGACAATCCTGTGATTCCCGCCAGCGGCACCTTCGGCTACGGCAGCGAGTTTGCCGAACTGTACGATATCAACTGCCTGGGCACCTTCTCCTTCAAGGGAACCACCCGGGAGGCGCGCTTCGGCAATCTCACGCCCCGCATCGCGGAGTGCGCGGGCGGCATGCTCAATGCGGTGGGCCTGCAGAACCCCGGTGTGGATCATGTGATCGCCCACGAGCTGCCGGAGATGAAGAAATTCTTCCACAAGCCGGTGATGGCCAACGTTTCCGGCTTCTCCATCGACGAGTACGTGGAGGTCTGCCGGAAGCTGGACGCCTGCGATCAGGTGGGCTGGCTGGAGGTGAACATCTCCTGCCCCAACGTCCACGGCGGCGGCATGAGCTTCGGCACCGACCCCAGGATGGCCGCGGAGGTCACCCGGGCGGTGAAGGAAGTGACCACCAAGCCGGTCATCATGAAGCTCTCGCCCAACGTGACCGACATCGTTTCCATCGCCCGGGCCTGCGAGGAGGCCGGTGCGGACGCGCTGAGCCTCATCAACACGCTGATGGGCATGCGCATCGACCTGCGCAGGCGCAGGCCGCTGCTGGCGAACAAGACCGGCGGCATGTCCGGCAGCGCGATCTTCCCGCTGGCCGTGCGCATGGTCTACCAGGTGTACGAGGCGGTCAAAATCCCCATCGTGGGCCTCGGCGGCGTGAGCTGCGCCGAGGATGTAATTGAAATGATGCTGGCCGGAGCGACGGCGGTGCAGGTGGGCGCGGCCAACCTGACGGAGCCCTTCGCCTGCCGGGACATCGTGGAACAGCTCCCGGAAACCATGGAAAAATATCGCATTGAAAAACTTACGGACATTATCGGAGGTGCACACTGATGGGACGCGAAGTGATCATTGCCTGCGACTTTGCAAGCCGCGAACAGACCCTGTCCTTCCTGGATCGTTTTACCGAGGAAAAGCCCTTTGTGAAGATCGGCATGGAGCTCTACTACGCCGAGGGCCCGGCCATCGTGCGGGAGATCAAGGCGCGCGGCCACAAGATCTTCCTCGACCTGAAGCTGCATGACATCCCCAACACCGTGAAGAAGGCCATGGCGGTGCTGTCCCGCCTGGATGTGGACATCTGCAACCTGCACTGCGCGGGAACCGTGAACATGATGCGCGCTGCGCTGGAGGGCCTGACCCGCGCGGACGGCACCCGCCCGCTGCTCATCGGCGTGACCCAGCTGACCTCCACCGATCAGGAGAGCATGGAGCGCGATCTGTGGATTGAGAAGCCCATCGACGAGGTTATCCTGCACTACGCAGAGAACGCAAAGGTCGCGGGCCTGGACGGCGTGGTGTGCTCCCCGCTGGAGGCCGGCAAGGTGCATGACCGCTGCGGTAAGCGTTTCCTGACTGTAACCCCCGGCGTGCGCTTTGCGGACGGCGACGTGGGCGACCAGAAGCGCGTGACCACGCCGGAGAAGGCCAAGGAGCTGGGCAGCGACTACATCGTGGTGGGCCGCCCGATCACCGCTGCGGAGGACCCGGTGGCGGCCTATCGCCGCTGCGTTGCCGAATTTGTGGACTGAAGAAAGGGGAAAGATGCGATGAAGACGCAGATTGCAAAGGATTTGTTGAAGATCAAGGCGGTGTTCTTCCGCCCCGAGGAGCCCTTCACCTGGGCCAGCGGCATCAAGAGCCCCGTGTACTGTGACAACCGCCTGACCCTGTCGGACGTGCAGGTGCGCGGCGACGTGGAGAACGGCCTGGCATCCCTGGTGCGTGAATATTACCCCGAGGTCGAGGTGCTGATGGGCACGTCCACTGCGGGCATCGCCCACGCGGCCATCGTGGGCCATCTGATGAACCTGCCCATGGGCTACGTGCGCTCCGGCGCGAAGGATCACGGCCGCAAGAACCAGATCGAGGGACGCTTACTGCCCGGCCAGAAGGTCGTGGTGGTGGAGGACCTGATCTCCACCGGCGGCAGCGTGCTGGAGGTCGTGGAGATTCTGCGCGAGGCCGGCGCCGAGGTGCTGGGCGTGGTGTCCATCTTCACCTACGGCATGCACAAGGGCCTGGAGCGCATGGCCGCCGCCAATGTGGTCAACCACAGCCTGACCGACTTCGACACCATCGCCGAAATCGCCGCCGAGGAGGGCTACATCCGCAAGGAGGACGTGGCGCGGCTGATCGCGTTCCGCAACAATCCCAGCGACGAGAGCTGGATCACGGGAGGCAAGGCATGAGACATCTGATCGACATCATGGAGCTGTCCACCGAGGAAATTCAGCAGCTCATCGACTGCGCGATGGACATCATCGCAAACCCCAAGAAGTACGCCGAGGCCTGCCACGGCAAGAAGCTGGCCACGCTGTTCTTCGAGCCCTCCACCCGCACCCGCCTGAGCTTTGAGGCGGCCATGTACGAGCTGGGCGGCAACGTGCTGGGCTTCTCCGAGGCCCAGTCCTCCTCCGCATCCAAGGGCGAATCCGTGTCCGACACCGTGAGCGTGGTCTCCTGCTATGCGGACATCATCGCCATGCGCCATCCCAAGGAGGGCGCGCCGCTGGTGGCCTCCATGAAGGCCAGCATCCCGGTGATCAATGCGGGCGACGGCGGTCACAACCATCCCACCCAGACGCTGGCCGACCTGCTGACCATCTATCGCGAGAAGGGCCGCTTCGAGAACCTGACCATCGGCGTGTGCGGCGATTTGAAGTTCGGCCGCACCGTGCACTCCCTCATCAGCGCCATGTCTCGCTACGCCGGCGTGAAGTTCGTGATGATCTCCCCCGAGGAGCTGCGCGTGCCGCGCTACATCATCTCCGACGTGCTGGAGCCCAACAACATCCCCTACGAGGAGGTCCGCAGCCTGGAGAAGGCCATGCCCGAGCTGGACATCCTGTACATGACCCGCGTGCAGCGCGAGCGCTTCTTCAACGAGGCCGACTACATCCGCCTGAAGGACACCTACATCCTGACCCCGGAGAAGCTGCGCACGGCCAAGGCCGACCTGAACATCCTGCATCCGCTGCCGCGCGTCAATGAGATCTCCGTGGCGGTGGACGAAGATCCCCGCGCCTGCTACTTCAAGCAGGCCCTCAACGGCAAGTACATGCGCATGGCGCTGATCCTGAAGCTCCTGGAGGTGGCAGTATGATTATCGGACAGATTCGCGACGGCATCGTGCTCGACCACATCACCGCGGGTCGCGGCATGGACATCTACAACATCCTGCACCTGGGCGAGCTGGACTGCACCGTGGCCATGATCAAGAACGCCGAGAGCGAGAAGAAGGGCACGAAGGACATCATCAAGATCGGTCAGGTCATCGACATCAACTTCGATGTGCTGGGCTACATCGATCCCGGCATCACAGTCAACATCATCCGCGACGGCAAGCTGGTCAAGCGCGAACACCTGACCCTGCCCGAGCGCGTGACCGACATCATCCGCTGCAAGAACCCCCGCTGCATCACCACCACGGAGCAGGAGCTGAAGCACGTGTTCCGCCTGGCGAACCGGGAGAAGCAGATCTACCGCTGCATCTACTGCGACAGCGAGGCTCCCCGGAACGTATAAGTGTTCAATCTGCACCAACCGCGCTCACAGCCGTCGAGGCTGCCGGGCGCGGTTTTTGCTTGTCCGCAACCACACGTCATGCTATAATAGAAGAAATGGAGAGGGAGGAAAATGACATGAACGAGGTGCTGAATCAATTGTACGCGCGCAAATCCGTGCGCGCCTTCACCGAACGGGAGATCTCCCCGGAGGACAGGCAGGCGATCCTGACCGCCGCAGCCATGGCCCCCACGGCGGGCAACCAGCAGCTCTACACGATCATCGACGTGACGGACGATCATCTCAAGGCGGAGCTGGTCAAGAGCTGCGACGACCAGCCCTTCATTGCAAAGGCGAAGCTGGTGCTGGTGTTCTGCGCGGACTGCCGCAGGTGGTACGAGGCCTTCCGCACGGCGGGGTGTGAGCCGAGGTTGCCCGGAGCCGGGGATCTGCTGCTGGCGGTCAGCGACGCAAACATCGCCGCCCAGAACGCCGTCACCGCCGCCTGGAGCCTGGGCATCGGCTCCTGCTACATCGGCGACGTGATGGAGAACTGCGAGACGCAGCGTCGCTTGCTCCACCTGCCGAAGTACGTGTTCCCCGCAGCCATGGTGGTGTTCGGCTACCCGACGCAGCAGCAGCTGGAGCGGGAGAAGCCGGAGCGGGTTGCGCTTGCGCACATCGTTCACGAGAACGCCTACCGGGAGATGGAGGACGGGGAGTGCCGGGAGATGTATGCGGGGCGCTGCGGCCTGCGCGGCTACGAGGACTGGATGCGCGCCTTCTGCGAGCGCAAGTACAACTCGGACTTCTCCCGGGAGATGAGCCGCTCGGTCAGCGAATACATGAAGGACTTCCAGTGATCGCGGAAAGGGGGTGCGGGCATGCAGAATGAGCTGGTGGGGGAGATTCTCTCCGTCGCTCGGGATCGAATCTGCCGCGCGCACCCCTATCTGGCGACGGCGCTGGCGCGGCTGGTTCCCTGCACAGAGGAAAACCTTGCCACGGCGGCCACGGACGGCGCGCGGCTCTGCTGCAACCCCGCGTGGCTGCGCGCGCGCTTTCTGGAGGATGAAGCTGCGGTCACATACCTGCTGCTGCACGCGCTGGCCCACTGCCTGCTGGGCCACATCTATGCTGTAAAGGACGACGACCCGCCGTCGGTGCACCTGGCCTGCGACCTGCAGGCGGACTTTCTGCTTTCGGATCGCCTGCCGGAGTTCTGTCCCTTCCGCAGGGAGGCGTGCTATCTGGAGCTGAAGCAGCGCTTCGGCTGGATGGAGGAGCTGCACGCGCTGGCAAATGCGCTGGGGAAGGACGCCTGGGTGCGCGACCACCGGGAGGAGATCGGAGAGCTGCTCTCGCCGGACGAGCATGCACTGTGGCGAAAGGCCCGTGAGGAGGAATGCGCCCGCTGCACGGGCGATGGCGAGGGCGCTGCGGAGGGCTGGCGGCGCGCGGCGAAGGGTCTGCGCCTGGGCTCCGGAGGCACTGGAATCGGAAGCGGCACGGCATCGCTGCGGCAGAAGGCGACGCTGGGCGCTGCGGGCCGGGCGGAGTTTGCGTCCTACCTGCGCCGGTATGCCTCGGTGCGGGAGAATGCCCGGGACGACCCGGATTCCTTCCAGACTGCGCTCTACCTCTACGGAAGCGAAGTCTGCGGCGCGCCGCTGATCGAGCCGCTGGAGTACCGGGAGGATAAGCGGATCGACACGCTGGTCATCGCCATCGACACCTCCGGCTCCTGCACCCGAGGGCTGACCCAGCGCTTTCTGGAGCTGACGCGGGACATCCTGTGCAGCGAGGGCCTGTTCTTCCGCCGCTTCAACCTCCGCATTTTGCAGTGCGACGTGCAGGTGCAGCGGGACGACTGCATCACCAGCATGCGCGAGTTCGAGCGCTACATTGACGATCTGACCATTGTGGGCGGCGGCGGAACCGACTTCCGCCCGGTGTTTCGGCGCATCGACGAACACATCGCGTCCGGCGCGCTGCGGGGTCTGAAGGGCATGCTGTACTTCTCCGACGGGCGGGGCATCTTTCCCTCCAAACCGCCGGCGTATGAGGTGACCTTCGCCTTCCTGAAGCACCGCTTCGACGACATCGACGTGCCGGACTGGGTGCGGCGGCTGGTGATCGACGCGCCGGTTCCAAAGGGCGGCGAATACTATGAATACTGACGGAGGCAAATGCATGAATATACAGCAGGCGACCCAACAGCTGGAGACGGCGGTGCGCTGCTACACGGCGCGGGGTGACAATGGCATGCCGCTGGTTCCGCCCGAGGCCCAGCGGCCGCTGTTCCTGATCGGCCCGCCCGGCGTGGGCAAGACCGACGTGGTGGCGCAGGTGGCGCGGAGGCTGGGCGTGGGGCTGGTGAGCTACACCATGACCCACCACACTCGCCAGAGCGCGCTGGGCCTTCCGCAGATTCGCACGCAGTGCTTCGGCGGCGAGGAGCGCGCGGTCACGGAGTACACCATGTCGGAGCTGCTGGCCGGGGTGTACCGCCACATGGAGGCAAGCGGCTGCAAGCAGGGCGTCCTGTTTCTGGACGAGATAAACTGCGTGTCCGAGACGCTGACCCCGG
>CAMBWJ010000012.1 GCA_945871545.1 uncultured Clostridia bacterium
CCTTTGAATTCGGCGGCTGGTACGCCAGCGCAACCTTTGCGGAGGGCACGGAGGTGGATTTCACAGGCATGCGCATGCCCGCCAACGATCTGCTGCTCTATGCCCGGTGGAAGCCGGTCTCCCACACGGTTTCCTTCTATCTGAACCGGGAAGCCTGGGAGGCGGGCGAACAGCTCGAGGGCTATGCGCCCCGAAGCGTGCTCCACGGTGCGCTGCTGGGCGAGGTGGAGCCTCCCGCCAACGGCTCCTACGTCTTTGTGGGCTGGTTCTTCATGGACGGCGGCGCGGAGAAGGCCTTCGATCCCGAAAACATGCCCGTCACCGCTGATCTGGAGATCTACGGCAGGTGGAGCTCCAACACCCTGAAGCGCTACACCGTCCATTACAGACTTCAGGGCACGGATACCGATGTGGCCGACCCCACCCTGGGCAGCGCCCTCGCAGGCCTGACCCGAACCTTCGCGGCGAAGGGCGGCGACGCGCTCTATCCCGCCTACCGGCAGGGCTACTTCCCCACCGTCCGCAGCCACTCCATCACGCTGGACATCGAGGACGACGCAAGCAACAGCTACACCTTCTGGTATGTGGAAAAGGATGCGGTGCCCTACACGGTGCGCTATCTGGATGCGGAGACCGGCGAGGCCGTCGCGGCGGAGAAGATCGTCTCCGACAACCGTCAGGCGGTGGTCACGGAGAGCTTCGTTCCGGTCAGCGGCATGCTGCCCGACGCGTACCAGAAGCGCCTGGTGCTGCGCGTGGACGAAAATGGCAATCCCGACGCCGAGGGCAACCTGATCGTGTTCTATTACACGCGGGACACCGTGCACGCCTACTACAAGATCACCCACTACATCCAGACCGTCGACGGCACGAACTGGCAGGAGCACGCAAGCTCCCAGGCGACGGGCACCATCGGGGAAATCTACAGCGCAGGTCCGATGACCATCCCCGGCTTCACCTTCGATGAAACCGTAGATGGAACCAGGACCAGCGGCGAACTCAGCGCCGGAGGACTGGAGCTGAAGCTGTATTACAGCCGCAACGCCTATCCCTACGAGGTGCGCTACCTCGAGTCCGGGACGGGCAAGCAGCTGGCGGAGCCGAAGAGGGGAAGTGGACTGTACCAGAGCGTGGTCTCCGAGGACGCGCCGGAGATTCCGGGGTACGAGGCCCTTGCGCCCACGAGCCAGACGCTGGTCATACGGATCGAGCAGTCGGCGACCGAGGCGAAGCTGAACCGCATCACCTTCTACTACGCACGCATCCAGCTTGCGCCGCTGACGATCCGCAAGTCGATCCGCGGCGCGGTGGAGAGCGACGCATGCTTCCTGTTCCACGTCAGCGGAGGCGGGATCGATCTGGATGTGCTCATCAAGGGAAGCGGCGCGGCGACCATCGACGGCCTGACCGTCGGAGAGACCTACACCGTGTGCGAAATCTCCGGCAACTGGCGCTATGATCTGGATACCTCCGGCCACAGCGTCACGCTGGAGCCCGGCGGCAGTACAGTGACGGTCAACAACACGCACGCAACGGAGAGCTGGCTCGACGACAATGCGTACAGCGAGAACAAATTCAGCGCTGTCACGAATGCGGGAGGTGCGCAATCATGAGAAACATCAGGAGGACGGCGGTGCTGCTCATCGCGATGGCGGCGATTCTGTGCGCGGCGGTGGGAGGAACGGCGGCCTATCTGGTCGCCTCCACCCCGCCCGTCACCAATACCTTCGCGGCCCCGAAGCTCGAAACCGAGATTCGGGAGAGCTTCGACGGGGAGGTGAAGAACAGCGTGCGGATTGCCAACACCGGCGGGGTTCCGGCCTACGTCCGCGCGGCGGTGGTCGTGACCTGGCAGGACGCGGCGGGCCATATCCACGCCCAGCGTCCGGTCGCGGGCAGGGATTACCGCGTCAGCTGGACGCTGAACGGATGGGTCAGGAACGGCAGCTACTGCTATTGTACCGCGCCCGTCGCCCCCGGCGGCGAGACCGGCGTGCTGTTTACCAATTGCGGGCCGCTGGGAGCCGCGCCTGCGGAGGGCTACGCGCTGCACGTGGAGATCTTCTCCGAGGCCGTTCAGGCGGAGCCGATCGACGCGGTGCGGGAAGCCTGGGGCTTCGTGCCCGGAAGCGGAGGAGGTGCAACGGAATGAGAAAGCTGAAAATCTGCCTGATGCTGGCAATCGCGCTTGTGTTCTCAAGCGCGCTGGCCGCGTCGGTGACCTACGAGGGCGGCGCGGAGGACTTCGTGTTCCTGCCCGGCAGCGCTTACAGCGACACCGACCTGTTCGAGAGCTTCAAGGGCGTGCTGCCCGGCGACACAATTCGCCAGACCATCCGCGTGCAGAACGACAGCGGCGCGCCCGTGCGCATCTACCTGCGGGCCGATCCGGTGAATCCCGAGGATGCGGACTTTCTGAACCAATTGCGCCTGACGGTGACGGCGGGATCAAAGGAGATTTTTGATGCAGCAGCGGGCGTGCAGGACGGACTTGCGGAAAACACGCTGCTGGGGATCTTCAGGCAGGGCGGCGGAACCAGCCTGACGGTGAACCTGGAGGTGCCCATCGAGCTGGGCAACGAATACATGGGCCGCATCGGCACGGTGCCCTGGGTCTTTCTGGCGGAGGAGATTGCCGCGGACGAATCCCCGGAGACCGGCGACTGGTTCCGTCCGGCACTGTGGTGCGGCGCTGCGGCGCTGCTGCTGGGCTGCATCGCGCTGCTGCTGATGTGGCGGTGGCGCATGGAGAGATCATGAGATGGAGAAGGATGCTGCTGGGCGTGCTGCTTCTGCTGTTGGTGCTGACGGCGGCGGTCATCGCTCTGCGGCTGCGCGAATACGCGGCGGGATCGGCCTACTACGACAGCCTGCGCGGAATGCATCTATTATGGAAAGAATTCTGAAAACATGGCTTGCGGGCATCGTCGCGCTGTGCCTGCTGATGGGAATCGGAGCCTGCGGCGAAGCGGAGAATCCCGGCGGTGACGCGTCGCGGGAGGTGGTGGAGGCGCTGTTCGCCGCTGCTGCGGGAACCAGCTTCGATGCGGAGCAGAACCTGCGCGCGGAGCTTTCCGGGGAGGCATGTCGGGAGCGCAGCGCGGCGCTTATGGACTACCGCGCAAAGACACTGCCCTGGCTGTGCGCGGCACTTGGACAGGCGGCGACGGACGCGCGGACGCTTGCGGACGGCTATGCGGCGATGCAGGGCTGCGATGCGGGCCGCGCCTATCTGGAGCTGCTGGAAGAACTCGGCTTTGCCGGCGCGCAGGCGTGCATGGAGGGAACCGTGCGGGCCTGTCAGAGCTGGCTCGGGGAGATCGACCATGCCGCGCTCGAAAAGATCAACCCGGACTACGTCTGCTGGCTGTACTGCCCGGACAGCCCCATCGACTACCCCGTGGTGCAGGGCGCGGACAACGCCGCCTACCTGCACCGCCTGTTCAACGGCGAAAGCAACGCCTGCGGCACGCTGTTCATCGACTGCCGCAATCTTGCGGACTTTCAGGATCCCAACACGCTGATCTACGGCCACCACATGCGAAACGGCAGCATGTTCAAATCGATCAGCTATTATGCGGATCAGGCCTGGTACGATGCACATCCCTTCATGCTGATTGCATCCGACCGGGAGATCGCCGTGCTGGAGCTGTTCGCGGGCTGTACCGCCTCGAAGCGGGATCCCTGCTACGAGGTCGCCCTCAGCGATGCAGACGACCTGCTTGCGCTGGCGGAGGAGCTGAAGGGGAAATCCGACTTCGCAAGCGGCGTGGAAATTCGCCCCGGCGACCGCCTGGTCACGCTCTCCACCTGCGCCTACGCCTTCGAGGGCGCGCGCTATATCGCCGTGGGGAGAATCCGCAGCGTACGGACGGCGGAGGAGATGTAAACATTCCGCGCGAAATGTTTGTACATATTCACGACATCTGTGCCGGAGAACGCAATCGTTTTCTGGAACATGTGCATATTTTTTGAAGAAAAATTATATAAAACGCTTGACATGTGGGGCGGAATATGGTATTATACAGGTGAGCCAAGGAAGATGGAAATTCAAAGAGGAAGCCGAGCGCAGAGACGCTTTAAGATTTCGGTAAACCGGAAAGCCGGTTCGCGAGACCGAAATAAAAAACGGAGACCCGAAACCATCCCAGGCAAATGAAGGAGAAAGGGGCGATACCATTGTACCACACAGATGTCACAGAACGGTATAACTGCTTTGCCCTGATCAATGTTTGAGATAGATGAGCGATCTGATTCCCCGGTGACCGCGCTGAACGTATTGAAGAATCGCACGGGCGTCGGCTGGAAGCGAATGTATCCCGGTTACTGGAAAGTGCATTGCATCCGGGCAAAGCAGATGCCGGAATTACAATCGAATAGAATGAAGCATCACCGCCGGCAATCGACAGACCGGCGGTTTATTTCTACGCAGCGCCGCATAAAATCTATGGAAGGCACGGGTTTTCACGGATACGGTTGAAGGGAGGTTCGGCAAATGAAGAAGGAATGGATCGTAACCATTGGCCGGGAATTTTGCAGCGGAGGCGCAGAAGTGGCGCACAAGCTGGCGGAGCGCATGAACGTGCCCTACTATGACAGGGATCTGATCGATCATGTGGTGGAAAATACCAACCTCAGCCGGGAAATCGTGGAGACGCACGAGGAGACGCCCATGTCCTTCTGGGCGGGCTATCAGTACGGCGGCTACTGGTACCGCGACGATCCCTCGCTGGTGCTGCCGGTGCACGCCCGCATCTACGAGGCCCAGTGCGACGCGATCCGCCACATGGCGGGCAAGGGGCCGTGTGTGATCGTGGGCCGCTGCGCGGATTACGTGCTGGGCGAGTGCTCCCACGTCGTCGAGGTCGTGAACGTGTTCATCCGCGCCGATCTGGACAAGCGCGTGCGCCGCGCCATGCGGCTCTACGGCCTGAGCGAGGCGGATGCGCGCAAGCTGATTCAGAAGACGGACAAGATTCGCGCCAAGTATTACAACGCCCACACCAACCGCGTGTGGGGCAGCGCCGGAAACTACACCCTGGTGCTCGACACCGGCAAGCTGGGCACCGACGGCGCGGCGGCGCTGATCGAGAGCGCGGTCAGGGAGATCACCGCCCGCGAGGAAACGGAACTGTAACACAACGCCACAAGGAAGCTGCTTCGGCAGCTTCTTTTTCTTGCGCGGAAAGCCCGTGCGGGAAAATCGCTGCAAGACGGGCTGTCTTTACGCTTGCTTGGGGAGAAATTACGTTATCTTGCCAAGCTTTCTGCCGGGTGATTGACGGATGAAAGTAAAAATCATATAATAGAATCAACAAATTATGCTATGGGAGGATCACACATGAACGAGAAGAACATTCTGCAGGGTTATGAATATGCCAAGGAAGCCTACGCCGCCATCGGCGTGGACGTTGAGGCTGCGATGAAGCGCGCCGACGCGGTGCCGGTGTCCATGCACTGCTGGCAGGGCGATGACGTGATCGGCTTCGACGGCTCCGACAGCCTGACTGGCGGCATCCAGACCACCGGCAACTATCCGGGCCGCGCCCGCACCGCCGAGGAGCTGCGCGCAGACATCGACTTCGCCCGCACCATGATCCCCGGCGCGACCAAGCTCAACCTGCACGCCTCCTACGCCGAAAAGAACGGCAAGAAGGTCGATCGCGATGCATACACCATCGCCGAATTCCAGAATTGGGTGGACTGGGCCAAGGCGAACAAGATCGGCCTGGACTTCAACCCCACCTATTTTGCCCATCCCATGATGGACGGCGATCTGTCCCTGTCCAGCCCGAAGGAGAATGTCCGCCGCTTCTGGATCGAGCACGGCAAGCGCTGCCGCGAGATCGGCAATGAATTTGCCAGACAGCTGGGCCAGCCCTGCGCCATCAACTACTGGATGCCCGACGGCATGAAGGATACCTGCGTGGGCACCCGCGCCTTCCGCGAGCGCATGATCGCTTCGCTGGATGAAATCTTCGCCGACAAGTCCATCAGCCAGAAGGACGTGCCCTGCGGCCTGGAGAGCAAGCTGTTCGGCATCGGCGTGGAGAGCTTCACCGTGGCCAGCCATGAATTCTCCCTGGGCTACGCCATCAAGAACGGCCTGTGCTACACCCTGGACGCGGGTCACTTCCACCCCACCGAGGTCATCTCCGCCAAGATGAGCGCCGTGATGAGCTTCGTGGACCAGACCATCCTGCACGTCTCCCGCCCCGTGCGCTGGGACAGCGACCATGTTGTGGCGCTGGACGACGAGCTCCAGAAGATCATGGACGAAATCATCTTCAACGATTATCAGGACCGCACCTTCATCGGCCTGGACTACTTCGATGCGTCCATCAACCGCATCGCCTGCTGGGCCATCGGCATGCGCAACGCCCGCAAGGCGCTGCTCAACGCCTGCCTGGCCGATTACAAGACCATGCAGACCGCCGAGACCGAGGGCGATTACACCAAGCGCCTCGCCATGCTGGAGGAGCGCAAGAGCATGCCCGCCGGTGCGGTGTGGGATTACTACTGCCTGCAGAACAACATCCCCGTGGGCATGGACTGGTACAAGCAGGTGAAGCAGTACGAGGCCGACGTGCTCTCCAAGCGCTGACGGAGGTGGAAACATGAAGAAGCTGAATCTTCTGGCCTTTGACCTGGGCGCCAGCAACGGCCGCGCGATTCTGGGTCAGTTTGACGGCGACAAGCTCGAGATGAAGGAGCTGCACCGCTTCGAGAACCATTACATCGAAATGAACGGCGTGTTCTACTGGGACCTGCCGTACCTCTACAACCAGCTCAAGCAGGGCCTGCTGGCCTTCAAGAACGGCGGCTACGGCGACCTGGACTGCTGCGGCATCGACACCTGGGGAGTGGACTACGGTCTGCTCGACCGCAACGGCCACCTGCTGGGCAACCCCCGCTCCTACCGCATGGGCGTGGACGAGGACATGAGCCGCGTGTGGGAGACCGTGCCGCACAAGACGCTCTTTGAGCGCACCGGCATCGCCACCATGAACTTCAACACCATCTATCAGCTCTACCGCCGCAAGGCCGAGGGCGACGTGGCGCTGGAGAACGCCG
Source organism: uncultured Clostridia bacterium (assembly GCA_945871545.1). Next base: position 7,075 of record CAMBWJ010000012.1, read on the forward strand.
AGACCCTGCTGCTGCTGCCCGACCTGCTGGGCTACTTCCTGACTGGCGAGAAGAAGAGCGAGTACACCGAGGTCACCACCTCCATGCTCTACAACCCCACCACCCGCGACTGGGATTGGGAGACCATCCGCGAGCTGGGCCTGCCGGAGAAGATCTTCACCGAGATCGACCGCGCGGGTCAGCTGCGCGGCAAGCTCCGGCCCGAGCTTTGCGAGGAGCTGGGCGTCAACGCGGCCAACTTCGCAGCCGTCGGCACCCACGACACCGCCTCCGCCGTGGCCGCCATCCCCGGCAGCGGCAGCTTCGCCTTCTGCTCCAGCGGCACCTGGTCGCTCTTCGGCGTGGAGACCGACAAGCCCATCCTCACCCCCGGGGTGCGCGATTCCAACTTCTCCAACGAGGGCACCATCCAGGGCGGCTTCCGTCCCCTGAAGAACATCATGGGCCTGTGGCTGATTCAGGAGTGCCGCCGCGACTGGATCAAGCAGGGCAAGAGCTACTCCTGGAACGAGATCGTGATCGAGGCGCAGAAGGCCGAGCCCTTCCGCAGCATCATCGACCCCGACTACGGCGAGTTCTTCGCCGGCGGCGACATGGAGAAGAAGATTCAGGCCTTCTGCGAGCGCACGGGTCAGCCTGTGCCCACCACCGTGGGCCAGGTGGCGCGCTGCATCTATGAATCCCTGGCGCTGAAGTACCGCTGGGCGCTGGAGCGCCTGGAGGAGATCAAGGGCGCGCGCATCGACACGCTGAACATCGTGGGCGGCGGCATTCAGAACAAGCTGCTCAACCAGATGGCGGCGGACAGCCTGAACCGCAAGGTCATCACCGGCCCCGTGGAGGGCGCGGCCATCGGCAACCTGCTGGCCCAGGCCATGGCGCTGGGCGCGGTCAAGGACGTGGCCGACCTGCGCCGCGTGGTGCGCAACAGCGAGGACGTGCACGAGTATACGCCCAACCACACCCCCGCGTGGGAGGCGGCGTATCAGAAGATGCTGAGCCTGACGAAATAAGAAGGGATTCCGGTCGCAAGACAGAATCCTGTCAAGGGCGCCTGAACACAAGCTGTTCGGGTGCCTTTTCTGTCTCAGGTTGATCCGGGTGCGTTTCTATGGTATACTTGTCGGACATATGAACCGGGAACGAAGGAATATGCGCGCTGATGGAGGTTATGGATATGAAGAAGATCATTTGTGCGCTGCTTGCGGGCGTGCTTGCGCTTTCGCTGTGCGCATGCTCACGAAAGGAGCAGGCTGCGATGTCCATTGCGCCGACGGCATTCTCGGAGGAGACAATGGACGTGCTTGCGCTGCTGGGGGATGACATTCAGTTCTACGATCTGTCGCTGGATGCATCTGTGAAGTCATTTGCAATCTCCCTCTGGGTCTATCGCGACGGCGAATGGTTTGAGGATGGAAGGATGTACGGCGGCAGCGATACCCTGGGCCGGAGGATCGCGATCCGGCAGACCGAGACCAGTGTTGATCTGTACAGCATCTCCGAAACCGGCCGCGAAAAATGCAGCTATCAGGCCCTGGATACGCCGTTTGAGGAATCGCTGGGAATTGCCGGAACGAAAATCGATGGAAAGACCCAGATCGAACTGAACCGGGCGCTTCCCATCTGGGTGAAGGTCGGAACGACGTCCAACCAGATGGAGGTTCCGGATATTACGCAGGATTTCAGAGAGATGGAGTGCAACGCAGGAATTGCGGTGACGCTCACCCTGTCGGACGAGATTGTGGAATAATAACTGCCCGCCCCGGAAACCCGGGACGGGCGTTTTCTGTCCTGATGTTGTCTCAGCCGATGGACAGCACCTTGTAGTCCTGATCCTCCACGGCCTTCTTGAGCACCTCGTCGGCGACGGGTGCGCTCAGGGTGACGATGGCGGTACCTGCGGTGTGGCTCACCTTCGCCTCGGTCACGCCCTCGATGCCCTCCAGGGTCTTCTTCACGCGGGCCTCGCAGTGGCCGCACATCATGCCTTCGATCTTCATGGTCTTTTCCATCTTCATTTCCTCCTTTTGATGTTTGGGTGCCTTGATTTTCCGGTCGTGCTTGCTGCTGTGCATGTCGAACAGGCTCAGCCGCAGCGCGTTGGTCACCACGCAGAAGCTGGACAGGCTCATGGCGGCCGCGCCGAACATCGGGTTCAGCTGCCAGCCGAACAGGTGGATGAACACGCCCGCCGCCAGCGGAATGCCCAGGGTGTTGTAGATGAACGCCCAGAACAGGTTCTCGTGGATGTTCGTCAGCGTCGCGCGGCTCAGGCGGATGGCTGCGGGCACGTCGCTCAGGCGGCTCTTCATCAGCACCACGTCCGCCGCGTCGATGGCAACGTCCGTGCCCGCGCCGATGGCGATGCCGATGTCCGCGCTGGTCAGTGCCGGCGCGTCGTTGATGCCGTCGCCCACCATGGCCACCCTGCCCTGCCGCTTCAGCTCACGGATCACGCTCTCCTTGCCCTCGGGCAGCACGCCCGCGATGACCTCGTCCACGCCCGCCTGCTTGCCGATGGCCCGGGCGGTGCGCTCGTTGTCGCCGGTGAGCATCACCACGCGGATGCCCATGTTCTGCAATTCCTTCACGGCCTGCGGGCTGTCCGTCTTGATCACGTCCGCCACGGCGATGATGCCGATCAGTTCTCCGCCACGGCAGAAGAACAGCGGGGTCTTGCCCTGCTCCGCGAGGGTCTCGGAGGCGCTGCGCATCTCGCCGGTGACCTCCGCCTGACTGCCGATGAACTTCAGGTTGCCGCCGGAGAGCTCCGCGCCGTCCAGCGTCGCCGCAAGGCCACTGCCCGGCAGCGCCCGGAAGTTCTCCACCTCGGGGATGTCCGTGCGCTTCTCACGGGCGTACTCCAGCACGGCCTTGGCCAGCGGATGCTCGCTCTTCTGCTCCAGCGCCGCCGCCGCGCGCAGCAGCTCGGTCTCGCTCACGCCCTGTGCGGGCAGCACGTCCGTCACCTTCGGCTCGCCGCTGGTGATGGTGCCGGTCTTGTCCAGCGCCACAATCTGCGTCTTGCCCGCTTCCTCCAGGGAGACGGCAGTCTTGAACAGCACGCCGTGCTTCGCACCCACGCCGTTGCCCACCATGATCGCCACCGGGGTCGCAAGTCCCAGCGCGCAGGGGCAGGAGATCACCAGCACCGAGATCGCCCGGGCCAGGGAGTAGCCCACGGTCTGCCCCACCAGCATCCACACGATGAAGGTGACGATGGCGATGCTGATGACCGCCGGAACGAACACGCCGGAAACCTTGTCGGCAACCTTGGCGATGGGGGCCTTGGTTGCCGCCGCGTCGCTGACCATCTTGATGATCTGGGAGAGGGTGGTGTCCTCGCCCACGCGGGTGGCCTCGCACTTGATGAAGCCCGACTGGTTGATGGTCGCCGCGGAGATGCGGTCGCCCGGAGCCTTGTCCACGGGGATGCTCTCGCCGGTGAGCGCGGCCTCATTGACCGCGGTCTCGCCCTCCAGCACCACGCCGTCCACCGGGATGTTCTCGCCCGGGCGCACCACGAACACGTCGCCCTTCGCCACCTGCTCGATGGGCACCACCTGCTCTTTTCCGTCGCGCACGACGGTGGCCGTCTTGGGGGCCAGCTTCATCAGGCTCTTCAGCGCGTCGGTGGTCTTGCCCTTGGAGCGGGCCTCCAGCATCTTGCCCACGGTGATCAGCGTCAGGATCATGCCCGCAGACTCAAAGTAGAACTCGTGCATGTAGGCCATCACCGCGTCGGCATCGCCCGCCACCTGGGCGGTGGTCATGGCGAACAGCGCGTAGGTGCTGTACACGAAGGCCGCGCCCGCACCCAGCGCCACCAGCGTGTCCATGTTCGGCGCGCGGTGGATCAGTCCCCTGAATCCGCTTATAAAGAACTTCTGGTTGATGACCATGATGATCGCGGTCAGCAGCAGCTGCACAAGGCCCATGGCTACATGGTTGCCGTCGAAGTAGGGCGGCAGCGGCCAGCCCCACATCATGTGGCCCATGGAGAAGTACATCAGCACGATCAGGAAGCCCAGCGACCACCACAGCCGCCGCTTCAGTGCGGGCGTGGCCCGGTCTGCCAGCGCGTCCTCGCCGGGAGCCTGCGCTGCCGCAGCATTCTCCGCGCCCTTCACCGACGCGCCGTAGCCCGCAGCCTCCACCGCCGCGATGATCTCGGAATCCTTCGCGCTGCCCTCCACGCCCATGGAGTTGGTCAGCAGACTCACCGAGCAGCCTGTCACGCCCGGCACCTTCGATACGGCCTTTTCCACCCGGGCGCTGCAGGCCGCGCAGCTCATGCCCGTGACGTTGTATTGCTTCATATTTATTCCCCCCGGGAATCGGTTCGTTTGGGTTCGGTTTACTTCATCATCTTCTGCAGGATGCCCAGAAACTCGTCGATTGTTTCATCCCTGCCCGCGCGGATGTCCTCCGCAACGCAGCTGCGCATGTGGTTCGCCAGCAGCTCCCGGCTAAAGGCGTTCAGCGCCGCGTTGGCGGCGGCGGCCTGCGTCAGGATGTCCACGCAGTAGGCGTTCTTCTCCAGCATGCCCTCCAGACCCCGGATCTGGCCCTCGATGCGCTTCAGGCGGTTCATCAGTCCGCGATACTCCTCCTCGGAGCGCTCCTTCGTCTTGTGACAGCAGCATTCCATGTTTTCGTCCATCTTGCCGCCCCCTTTCGCCAGTGATTATATACCCTATGGGGGTATATGTCAAGCAGGACGATTGTTAAGACTTGCGCACAAAAATGAACGCTCCATCCTTTGCAGGATGGAGCGTTGGATGCAGGCGGCGACAGCCGATGGGGCGCGGCGGTCAGCGCCTTGTCGCCTTGAATCGGATCAGAACAGCGGAACGACCGCGCCCTCGTAGGTCTCCTCGATGAAGGTCTTGACCGCGTCGCTCTTCAGCGCGGCTGCCAGCGCCAGCATTGCCTCGCTGCTCTCGTTGCCCTCCTTGGCAACCAGAACGTTGGCGTAGTTCTGCTGGATGACCTCGGATGCGCCGTCCTCAACGGCCAGAGCGTCGGAGACCTTCAGACCGGCGTCGATGGCGTAGTTGCCGTTGATGACCGCAACGTCCACGGAGCCCAGAGAGCGGGGCAGCTGCGCAGCTTCGATCTCCTGGATGTCAAAGTTGCGGGGGTTCTCCTCGATGTCCAGCTTGGTGGCGGTCAGGCCGACGCCCTCCTTCAGCTTGATCAGGCCCTGGGCCTCCAGCAGCAGCAGCGCGCGGGCCTCGTTGGTGCCGTCGTTGGGAACCGCGATCTTCGCGCCGTCCTTCAGCTCCTCCAGGGAAGCGGTCTTGCCGGCGTAGATGCCGAAGGGCTCGTAGTGGATCTTGTCCACGATCACCAGATGGGTGCCGTTCTGCTCGTTGAAGTCGTTCAGATACAGCACGTGCTGGAAGTAGTTCGCGTCGAGCTCACCGGATTCCACGGCGGTGTTGGGGATGATGTAGTCGTTGAATTCAACAATTTCCAGTTCGATGCCCTGCTCCGCCAGGATGGGCTTCACAACCTCGAGGATCTCGGCATGGGGTGCGGGGGTCGCGCCGACGCGAATCTTCACGGATTCGGCCAGGGCAGAGGTGCAGCCCAGTGCGAGAACCAGGGCCAGGGCGATGACGAGCAGCTTCTTCATAATCATTTTCTCCTTCCAGAAATTGAAATCGTTGGGGGTTTATCTTGTGAACATCCTTCTTCGCTGGGAAACGGATGTGCATGCAAGCGCTCTGATAGTCCAAACAAAAGGGGCCGGAAACCTTGAATCGTTTCCTGCCCCTCTTGATTCACCGGGATCGAATTACTTCTCCGGTGCGGAAAACGGTTCAGATTTCAGAGCACAGCGAAGCGGGCGCATGCACATCCAGCACATGCACATATCCATCATCATGTTTTCAGAGATGGGTGCGTACCTCATTGCGGCTCCTCCTTTCCGAATCCGTGTCGCTCTTGGATTTACGGTTATTATAAAGAGCGACGCGCAGTTTGTCAAGTGCAATCCGAAAGATTTACAATATGCACAAATTTTTGTTTGGAATTCACAGAATCTGTAGAATTGGGAATGCGCTGTGCGAGGAAACAATCCCTATAGAGGCGGGGTGAGGGCACCCCGCCCTACGGGGGAACGCCAATCCCTCTGGTGCTAACGCGCCACCTCTCTTTACACAAGGGAGCCTGGGGAGACGATGTGGCAGTTCGCTTCGTCACTGAGCAATCTCAAACCGCACGTAAGAAATCCGGCTCATTCGTGCCGAGCCGGATTTCGTGCATTCCACTGACCTTCCATTCGGAAAGAAACACAGCACCCCTATCCCTCTGATCTATGGGGATAGGGGTGCGTTTGCAGAAACACGGCAGTATGTGGCCGTGATGCCACATCACCGGATGCGCTTGTCGGTCTTTTTTTCGATGAAGGAGCCGATGGTCTGGAAGAGCTGCACGATGACGACCATCAGGGCGACGGTGACCAGCATCACGGGGGTGTTGTAGCGATAGTAGCCGTAATTGATAGCGATTGCGCCCAGTCCGCCGCCGCCGACGTAGCCCGCCATGGCGGTGTAGCCCAGGATGGTGGTGACGGTGATGGTGCAGCCGCTGATGAGAGAAGGCTTGGCCTCGGGGATCAGGGTCTTGACGATGATGCGGAAGGTGGGCGTGCCCATGGCCTTGGCGGCCTCGATCACGCCGTAGGGAACCTCCTTCAGCGAGGACTCCACCATGCGCCCGATGAAGGGCGCGGCGCTGATGACCAGCGGAACCACAGTGGCGGTGGGGCCGAGGGTGGTGCCCAGCAGCCACATGGTGAAGGGCAGCACGGTGATCAGCAGGATGATGAACGGCACCGAGCGCACGACGTTCACGATCGCGCCCAGCACGGTGTTCACCGGCTTGCAGGGCTTCAGGCCGTTCTTGTCGGTCACGTACAGGGCCACGCCGATGGGCAGGCCCAGCACGTAGGCCAGAAAGGTGGAGAACAGCGTCATGTAGAGGGTCTGCCCGATGCCGCTGAGCATCTCGTTAATCATTCGTGCCGTAAACATTGAGCGTCTCCTCCTTGAAGGTGATGTTGCGGTCGGTGAGCCACTGCTTCACGCGCAGCACGGTGGTTTCATCCTGGGGCAGCTGCAAAAGCATCTGGCCGATGGTCTTGCCGTCCACCACGCGGGTGTTCGCGAACAGGATGTTCACCGCCGCGCGGCACTCCAGCGCCAGGTTGGAGATCACCGGCTCGTAGGCCGAATAGCCGTCGAACACGATGCGCAGGCAGTTGCTGTCAGACAGCACCGTGGGATTCTCCTGCGCCGGCATGATCAGCTGGCGGGCGATGCGGCTCTGGGGATGGATGAACACGTCGCGCACCATGCCTTCCTCAACGACATGGCTCTGATCCAGCACCGCCACGCGGTTGCAGATCGTCTCGATGACCTTCATCTCGTGGGTGATGACCACGATGGTCACGCCCAGCTCCTGGTTGATCTTCTTCAGCAACTCCAGAATCTGGCGGGTGGTGTTGGGATCCAGCGCGGAGGTGGCCTCGTCGCACAGCAGCACCTTCGGATTCATCGCCAGTGCGCGCGCAATGGCCACGCGCTGCTTCTGACCGCCGGAGAGCTGGCTGGGATAGGACTTCATGCGGTCGCTCAGGCCAACCAGCTCCAGCAGCTCCTTCGCGCGCTTTTCTGCGTCGCGCCGGGGCACATGGGCAACCTCCATCGGGTAGCACACGTTGCGGATGGCGTTGCGCTGGGCCATCAGGTTGAAATCCTGAAAGATCATGCCGATGGACTGGCGCGTGGCCAGCAGCTCCTTCTGATTCATCTGCATCAGATTCCGCCCGTCGAAGATCACATTGCCCTCGGTGGGCGTCTCCAGCAGGTTGATGCAGCGCACCAGCGTGGATTTGCCCGCGCCCGACAGGCCGATGATGCCGAAGATGTCGCCGGAATAGATGGAGAGGTTGATGTCGTCCAGCGCCACGATGCGCCCGGCCGCGCCGTTGAACACCTTGCTCAGGTGCTCAATCCGAATCAGTTCGTTGCCCATGCTTACCTCCGTGCGGGCTGCACCGAAAATTTTGCGCCGCAGCCCCTGCTTCACCCAATATTACATTCTAAATTATAAGGGCAGGAAAAGTGGATGTCAAGGGCTTTTGTGGGCGGGGGAGTATTTTTCCGGCTTCATCTCCCGCAAAACGACCCG
>CAMBWJ010000013.1 GCA_945871545.1 uncultured Clostridia bacterium
CCAGCACCGCAAGAAATTCGCCCGCCTGCACGTCCAGGCACACGCCGTCGACGGCGGGGCGCTCGCTTCCTTCATATTGAAAAACGACGTCTTTCAGTCGGATGATTGTATCGCGCATATCGATTCCTCCGAGCCTGCATTATAGCATTCGTTCGTTAAATAATGCACGTTTTAAGTTTAGCTTTGTATGTAATCCCCTCCGAATTCCGCAAAATGTTGGAAAAACCGCTCACATTTCAGAAAACTAACTTTTATTTCGTCGAGTTATGTGGTAAAATATAGTCACAATCTTGCTTAAGGAGTGAGCGAAAATGAATCTGAACAAAATGACCGTTGAAGATATCCAGGTTTCCGGCAAGAAAGTGCTCGTCCGCTGCGACTTTAATGTCCCGCTGGACGCAGATCTGAATATTACCGATGAGACGCGCATCAACGCCGCGCTGCCCACCATCAAGTATCTGCTCGAGCACAACGCCGCCGTGATCCTGTGCTCCCACCTGGGCCGTCCCAAGGGAGAGTTCAACATGAAGTACTCCCTGGCCCCCGTCGCCAAGCGCCTGTCCGAGAAGCTGGGCTTCGAGGTCAAGCTGGCCAAGGACGTCATCGGCCCCGACGCGAAGAAGCTGGCCGCCGAGGTTGAGCCCGGCAAGGCCGTGCTGCTGGAGAACGTCCGCTTCCACGCTGAAGAGGAAAAGAACGATCCCGAGTTCGCCAAGGAGCTGGCTTCCATGGCGGAGATCTACGTCTCCGACGCATTCGGCACCGTGCATCGCGCCCATGCTTCCACCGCCGGCGTGGCACAGTACCTGCCCGCAGTCGCAGGCTTCCTGATCGGCAAGGAGCTGGAGTTCCTGGGCAACGCCGTCGAGAACCCGGTCCGTCCCTTCGTCGCCATCCTGGGCGGCGCGAAGGTCAAGGACAAGATCGGCGTTATCAAGAGCCTGCTGAACAAGGTGGACACCCTGGTCATCGGCGGCGGCATGAGCTACACCTTCCAGGTCGCCATGGGCGGCAAGGTTGGCCGTTCCCTGCTGGACGAGGAGCGCATCGGTCTGGCCAAGGAGCTGATCGAGGAAGCCGAGCAGAAGGGCGTCAAGCTCCTGCTGCCCGTTGACAACGTCTGCGGCGACTCCTTCTCCAACGACTGCGAGCGCATCACCGCCCATTCCCGCAACATCCCGGACAACTTCGAGGGCATGGACATCGGCCCGGAGACCGTGGCCCTGTTCACCGAGGAAGTCAAGAAGGCCCGCACCATCGTCTGGAACGGCCCCATGGGCTGCTTCGAGATGCCCAACTTCGCCAAGGGCACCCTGGCCATCGCGCAGGCCATGGCTGAGTCCAGCGCCATCACCATCATCGGCGGCGGCGACTCCGCAGCTGCGGTCACCCAGATGGGCCTGGCCGACAAGATGAGCCACATCTCCACCGGCGGCGGTGCTTCCCTGGAGTTCCTCGAGGGCAAGCAGCTTCCCGGCGTCGTGTGCCTGAACGACCGCGTCATCCCCGAGCGCCGTCCGATCATCGCCGGCAACTGGAAGATGAACAAGACCCCCGAAGAGGCCGCCAAGCTGGTCACCGACCTGATCCCGCTGGTGAAGAACGCCAAGTGCGACGTGGTCGTGTGCACTCCCGCCGTCTGCTTCTCCGCCGTCAAGCCCATCATCGAGGGCACCAACATCAAGCTGGGCGCGCAGAACGTCCACTTCAAGGCCTCCGGCGCCTACACCGGTGAGCTGAGCGCCGATATGCTCAAGGCCGCCGGCTGCGAGTACGTCATCATCGGCCACTCCGAGCGCCGCCAGTACTTCGGCGAGACCGACAAGACCGTCAACCTGCGCACCGTCGCGGCCGTCAAGGCAGGCCTGAAGGCCATCGTGTGCGTCGGCGAGATGAAGGACGAGCGTGAAGCCGGCTACACCGACATGATCGTCACCTATCAGACCCAGATGGCGCTGCACGGCCTGGGCGGCGCGGAGCTGGACAACGTGGTCATCGCATATGAGCCCGTGTGGGCCATCGGTACCGGCCTGACCGCCACCGACGAGGAAGCCAACCGCACCATCGGCGTGATCCGCAAGGCCATCGCCCAGAAGTTCGGCCGCAACGTCGCCGAGAAGATGCGCATCCAGTACGGCGGAAGCATGAAGGGCTCCAACGTCAAGGGCCTGATGGCGCAGCCGGAGATCGACGGCGGCCTCATCGGCGGTGCGTCCCTCGAAGCGGAGAAGTTCGCTGAGGTGGTGAACTACTGATGTCTACCACTGCACTTCTGATTCTTGACGGATTTGGGATCGGTTCTTCCGATCCCAAGTCCAACGCCATCCTCGCCCAGGGCACGCCGAACATCGACGCGCTGAAGGCGAAGTATTCCGTGACCGCAATCGGCGCATCCGGCCTGGACGTAGGTCTGCCGGACGGCCAGATGGGCAACTCCGAGGTGGGTCACACCAACATCGGCGCAGGCCGCGTGGTCTATCAGATGCTGGTGAAGATCACCAAGGACATCCAGGACGGCGTGTTCTTTGAAAACAAGGCGCTGCTGGGCGCAATGGAGAACTGCAAGGCGAACAATTCCGCCCTGCATCTGATCGGCCTGGTCTCCCCCGGCGGCGTGCATTCCCACACCGAGCACCTCTACGGCCTGCTGGAGATGGCGAAGCGCAACGGCATCGAAAAGGTGTACGTACATGCGCTGCTCGACGGCCGCGACGTTCCCCCGGATTCCGGTTGGGAGTATGTGCAGCAGCTCGAGGATAAGATGAAGGAAATCGGCGTGGGCAAGATCGCCACCACCATGGGCCGCCTGTACGCCATGGACCGCGACTTCGCCTGGGAGCGCGTGGAGAAGGCCTACAACGCCATGGTCTGCGCCGAGGGCATTGCAGCCAGCGACGCGGTCAAGGCCATCCGCGATTCCTATGAGGTCGTAGACGAAACCGGCAAACACCTGACCGACGAGTTCGTGCTGCCCACCGTGCTGGATGCAAACGGCACGATCAAGGCCAACGACTCCGTGGTGTTCTTCAACTTCCGCCCCGACCGCGCCCGCGAGATCACCCGCGCGTTCGTGGATCCGGATTTCAACGGCTTCGAGCGCAAGCACGGCTTCTTCCCGCTGCACTACGTCTGCATGACGCAGTACGACGCGACGATGCCCAACGTGACCATCGCCTATCCGCCGGAGAGCCTGTCCATGACCATGGGCGAGTACCTTTCCAAGTGCGGCAAGACCCAGCTGCGCATCGCCGAGACCCAGAAGTACGCCCACGTCACCTTCTTCTTCAACGGCGGCGAGGAGCGCGTCTTCCCCGGCGAGGATCGCATTCTGGTTCCCTCCCCGTCCTCCGAGGAGGTTCCCACCTTCGATCTCAAGCCCGAGATGAGCGCGTATGAGGTCACCGACGCTGTGCTGCCCTGCATCAACGAGGACAAGTACGACGTCATCATCCTGAACTACGCCAACTGCGACATGGTCGGCCACACCGGCGTTATGGAAGCCGCCATGAAGGCCGTCAAGACCGTGGACGAGTGCGTCGGTAAGGTCGTGGAAGCCATCGTCGCAAAGGGCGGCAAGTGCATCATCACCGCCGACCACGGCAACGCAGATCAGATGATCGACCCCACCTCCGGTGGCCCCTTCACCGCGCACACCACCAACCCGGTGCCGGTGATCGTGATCGATCCCGAGAAGCCGAAGCAGGAACTGCGCAGGACCGGCCGTCTGTGCGACCTCTGCCCCACCATGCTGGACATGATGGGCCTGGAGCAGCCGAAGGAAATGACCGGAGAGTCACTGATCAAGCACTAAACCTTTCAAAAGAGCCGCATTGCGCGGCTCTTTTTTGTGTCTGGATGCAAATCGCGCTTGCGTTTTGGGAAGAATTGTTCTATAATAATTGTTAAGAAATATGAACAATGGGAGGTATTTCATGAATATCACCATACGCAAGTGCATGATTTCGGACGCGCCCCGTATCCGCGAAATCAGTAAAAAGGCGCTCGGCTTCGACTATCCCCAGGACAAATTCGAGGAGAACATCCGCAGACTGATGGCCTCGGGAAGCAACTGCATCTTCGTTGCGGAGAACAACGAAACCTTCATCGGCTACTGCCACGTCTGCGACTTCGACGTGGTGTACGGCCCGAAGCTCTCCATCCTCCGCGCCATCGCCGTGGAGGAGGAATACCGCCGCTACGGCGCTGCAAAGAAGCTGCTGGAGGCCGCCGAGGCCTGGGCGAAGCGCCACGGCTCCGAGGGCATGCGCATCTACGGCGGCACCGAGCGCGCCGCAGCCAACTGCTTCTACAAGTCCGCGGGCTACGACTTCGTCAAGCCCGAATCCAAATTCAAGAAGGATTTCTGAGCTACCCAATTTGCTTGAACAAGCGTCCAAGGGCACAAAAAATCGCAGCCTCCGAAGGGAAGCTGCGATTTTCTGTATCTTACCGTCCCGGACCGCGACCGCCTGGGCCACCGGGACCACGTCCACCGGGACCGCCAGGCCCTCTGCCACCCGGACCTCTGCCGCCTGGGCCGCGACCACCCTCCGGACTCCTCGCAGGAGCGCCGGATCTGCCCATGCCGGGGCCTTCCGGTCGCGGGCGGGGTGCAGCAGCAGCGGGTCTCGGCTTCGGCGCTGCCGGGCGCGGTGGCGGCGGAGCAACGCGCGCTGCCCTCGGACGCGGCGGCGGTGGCACCAGCGGCCGGAAGCCCCGCACCACCGGATGGAACAGCAGCTGCTCAAGCAGCGACACCTGGAAGCGATCCGCCTCCAGCGCATAGAAGCCCGCCTCGGCCAGATAGGCCATGTCAATGGAATCCAGATCCCGCTCCGTCAGCTGCATCGCGCGGTCGGGATCCTCCGTCAGAATCATGTGCTCCATATCGCGAATGAATTCGTACTCGCCGTCTCCATCCAGATCGCGACCGATCAGATAGTACATGGATCTCCTCCTCTCATTCTCCGCCTTCCGTCGTCTCATCCTTCAAACCGAGAATTTCATCTATCTTGTCCAGCAGGGCGTCGCGCCCCGTCAGATCTTCGGAGGAATAGGTCATGATCTCCCAGGGCTGCACCACCAACGTGCGGCAGATCACCGGAATCGAGCGGCTGCGCTGCGCCTTGGAGAGCTTGTCCGCCTTGGTGGCGATCACCGTAAAGGGGATGTCGTAGTGGCGGAGGTACTCCGTCATCATCTGATCTTCCTTCGTGGGCTCGTGGCGGATGTCCACGAGGTGGAACACGTGCTTCAGCTGCTGCGAACCGGTCAGGTAGCCCTCGATCATCTGCGACCACTTCTCCTGCTCGCTCTTGGGCGCGCGCGCAAAGCCGTAGCCGGGCAGATCCACCAGCAGAAACTCCTCATTGATCGAATAGTAATTGATCAGGCGGGTCTTTCCGGGCTCGGAGGAGGTGTGCGCCAGCTTGGAGTGCCGGGTCAGGCTGTTGATCAGCGAGGATTTGCCCACGTTCGACTTGCCCGCCATGGCGATCTCCGGCATGCCCTGCTGGGAAAAGCCTCCAAACTTGCTCTGCGAGAGCAGGAACTTCGCCTTTTTGATGATCATATAGCCAACCTCATCTTCGTCTCCTTGGAAAGGACGAGCTTCATCGCCTCGTCCACGGTGGAAATCAGCTTCACGTCCAGCTTTTGCAGGATCTCGGGATCAATTTCCTCCAGATCCTTCTCGTTCTCCCTGGGCAACAGGATGTTCGTCACGCCCATGCGGTACGCAACCAGCAGCTTCTCGCGCACGCCGCCGATGGGCAGCACCTCGCCGTGCAGCGTCACCTCGCCGGTCATGGCCACGTCGCAGCGCGCCGGAATGCCGGTCACCGCGCTCATCAGCGCGCAGCTCAGCGCCACGCCCGCCGACGGGCCGTCCTTGGGCACCGCGCCCTCCGGCACGTGAATGTGGAGATCGTGCTTCTCAAAGAAGCTCTCGTCCACGCCCTGCTCCGATGCGCGCGCGCGAACGATGCTCTTCGCCAGCTTCGCGGACTCCTGCATCACCTCGCCCAGCTTGCCGGTGATCTCCAGCGCGCCCTTGCCGTTCAGCGCCAGGGCCTCCACGGGCATCACCTCGCCGCCGACGCTCGTCCAGGCCAGGCCGTTGACCACGCCCACCTTCATCTTCCCCGCCACCGGCTGGCGCAGGTAGCGCTGCGGGCCGAGATAGGTCTTTAAATCCGCCGTGCGCAGGGAAACCAGCTTGCGCTCGGGATTCTCCAGCAGGTTCAGCGCAGCCTTGCGGCAGAGCTTTTCGATGGTGCGCTCCAGCGTGCGCACGCCGGCCTCGCGGGTGTAGCCGTCGATCAGATCGGCAATGGTGTGCTCCGAGACGCGCAGCTGACCGCGCTTCAGGCCGTGGGCCTCCAGCTGGCGGGGCAGCAGGTAGCGCCTGGCAATCTTCACCTTCTCCTCCTGCGTGTAGCTGCTGACCTCGATCACCTCCATGCGGTCCAGCAGCGCCCGGTCGATGGGCTCAGTGGAGTTCGCGGTGGTGATGAACAGCACGTCGGAGAGGTCGAAGGGCGCCTCGAGGTAGTGATCCTTGAAATCCCGGTTCTGCTGGGGATCCAGCGCCTCCAGCAGTGCCGCAGCGGGATCGCCGCGCATGTCGTGGGCGATCTTGTCGATCTCGTCCAGCAAAAACACAGGATTCATGCTCTGGCAGAGCTGAATGGACGAGATGATGCGGCCGGGCATCGCGCCCACATAGGTCTTGCGATGGCCGCGGATCTCCGCCTCGTCGTGCACGCCGCCCAGCGACATCTGGGTGAACTTCCGGTTCAGCGCCCGGGCGATGGACTTTGCGATGGAGGTCTTGCCCACGCCGGGCGGGCCCACCAGGCAGATGATGGGGCTCTTGAGCTTCTCGCTGCACTTGCGCACGGCCAGGTACTCCAGAAGGCGATCCTTTACCTCCTTCAGGCCGTAGTGATCCTCCTCCAGCACCTTGCGGGCGCGGGCCAGATCGATCTCCGACTCCTGCTTCACGCCCCAGGGCAGCTCCAGCATGTACTCGATGTAGTTCTGGCTGACGCTGGACTCCGGGGACTGCGCGGCGGTGCGGGCGAGGCGGCGAATCTCGCGCTCCACCTTGTCGCGGGCCTCGTCGGGCATCTTGCTTTCCTTAAGCTGCTTGCGGTAACCGGCGATCTCCTCGTCCTCATCCTCGCCCAGCTCGTCCTGAATGGCGTGAATCTGCTCCCGCAGATAGTATTCGTGGTTGGCCCGATCCATGGCCTCGCGCACACGCTGCTGAATCCGCTCCTCCAGTCGGCACACGTTCAGCTCCCGGCCGATCATCTGCGCGGTGAGCTCCAGTCGGAGGTTCACATCGAAGCATTCCAGCACCTGCTGCTTGTCCTCGATGGCCGTGAAAAGGTTCCCGGCAACGCTGTCACAGAGGGTTCCGGGCATGCGCTCGCCCTCGATGGCCTGCACAAACTCGGGCATGTTCAGGCTGCGCTCCTTGATGAGCTGGCTTGCGAAGGACACGATGGTGCGCATGTAAGCCCTGCTCTCCGCCGTGGCGACCTCCTGCGCCAGATTGACGTCCTGGGCGGCGATCTCCGCCTCCTGATATGCGCCGCGCTCCCGCACGGACACCAGAATTGCGCGCAGCTCGCCCTGCACCATCAGCCGCACGGTCTGATCCGGCAGGGGCATGATCTGGCGAATGGTGACGACGGTGCCGACAGAGTAGAGATCGGCGATGTCCGGCGCGTCCACCATGGAATCCCGCTGCGCCGCCACGAAGATGCGGCGGTCGCCCTTCACCGCCTCCTCCACGGCGGCCATGGACTTCTCCCGGCCCACGTCCAGCGTGGTCACGCTGCCGGGAAAGATCACCACGCCGCGCAGCGGCAGCAGCGGCAGATTGTGCATTTCTCGATCGTTCTTTGAGCTCAATGGAATGTCCTCCAAACTATAACTAGGACTATTATACATGACATCTGTTAATTCGTCAAAGTTGTTTCCTGCCAGAAATAGCGGAATTTGCGCAAGAATCACTGAACTTGCAAAAATAACAGAAGCCGACCCGGGCGATGCACGATCACCTCTTCCTTGTCTCGCATGCCGAAGCCGGAATGCAGCGAAAGGGCCCACCCTCTGCACGCCGCAGAAGGCAGGCCCAACGCAATTGCAATTCAATTCCGGAAGCCGTTCGGCAAGGTCTCATTCCTCGTCGAAATCCACGTCCTCCTCGTCAAAGTCGGAGTTCTCGATGATGTCGATCAGCTTTTCGGCGAGCTCCTCCTCCACCGGGACGAACTCCTCCATGTCGTCGCTGACGGGCACGACCTTCATCACAAAGGCCTCGCGGCGGCTGTCGCAACCCTCGCATGCCTTGGTGTCGCAGGTCTCGCAGCTGCCGTCGCCAAGCTCGGCCAGCAGCGCATACTCCTGACCCTCGTAGAAGAGGTAGTCCAGCACCTCCATGGTGATCTCGTTGCCGTTATCGTCCTCAAACACGACCAGATCCTGTTCGTTTTCCATCTGTCGCGCTCCTTATGCGTATTTCAGGAAGCCCTGATGCATCTCATTATAGCGCACTGCCCGCAAAAACGCAAGCCTGTGCACTACTTTTTCTTGCGGTTCACGTCCCGCAGCGCGACCCGGCTGCCGTCGGGATACTCCACAACGGTCTGATCCAACTGGCCCCGGAACTGGCTCCGGAAGGCCTGAAGGTAGGCCTGCCGCAGCGCATGGCGCTCCGCAGCCTCCTCGTTGGTCAGTTCCCGCTCCCGGGAGATGCGCGTCAGTTCGTTGATTCGCTTGATGTTCGCCTGCTCCATTGCTTCCTCCGTCACTTCAGTTCGTAGCTGATCTGCACCTGCGCGTTGACGCGAATCTGCGCCGCGCGCACGGTGGTCGCCGCGCCGTCCATCGCGCTTGCCTCGCGCATGTACATCCCGCTGCCGGCGGTGCTGTTGTAGTAGCTGTAATCGTCCTCACTGCCCTGGCTGATGGTCAGGATGCCGCCCAGCTCACGTCCGGATGCCGCAGCAATGACCTCCGCCTTGCCCTGCGCATCCGCCACCGCCAGCTCCAGCGCCTTCTTCTGCGCCTGGCTGTCATCCTTCACGGTGAAGCTGATGGAATCAAAGGTGTTGGCCCCAGCAGCAAAGGCCGCGTCGATGTAGCTGCCGATGCTGTCGATCTCATCGGTCATGATCGTCAGCGAATTGCTGATGGAATAGCCGGTGATGCGCTCCATCTCGCCGGAGTAATCGTAGCGGGGCGAGATGTAGAGGTAGTTCGTGGAGATGTTGCTGTCCTCCAGACCCGCATCCAGCAGCGCCTGGCAGATGGCGTTCATCTTCTCGTTCGCCTGATTCTGCAGTTCGCCCAGATCCTCTCCGTTGATGGAGATGCCCAGCGACGCGCTCACGCGATCCGCCGCCACGTAGACCGTGCCGCTGCCGGTCACGTTCAGCGTGCTCTCGGCAATCGCAGAGCAGCCCAGCAGCATTGCCAGCGCCATAATGCATGCAAGAATCCTCTTCATGTTTTTCTCCTTTATTCTTCTCACTGTTCGGTCAGCTGGATGTAGACCACGGCGGTCTCGCCGCTCTCCTCCCGAAGCTCGGAATCCAGCTCCGTTCCCAGCAGGCTCGCCGCGTTCAGGAAGTCCTCCATGTACACAGCGGGCAGCTCGATGCGGTACATGGCCTCGCGGTCCGCTTCTCCGCGATCCGTGGTCGCCGTGCCGCTGTACTCCGCCGTCAGCTCCTCCAGCGTCCGGCAGGCCCGGTCGAAGTCCGCAACCGCATACTTCTTCCACGCGGCATATTCCTCCGCAGAGATGCTGTATGTTGTCTGCACCGCGTCGGATTCGCCGTCGGTGGCAACCATGGCGGAGAATTCCACGCCGCGCGCCTGCGCACCCGCATTCGGCGTCACGACATTCTGCGGGTTCAGCGCATCGCTGCGCAGCACCGCCGTGCAGCCAATGGCCACAACCAGCGCCGCCGCCAGTCCATAGACCACGCGAAGCATGCGCTTTCTGCTGCGCTTTCCTGCCTCTGCGCGAACAGCGTTCCGCCAGGCAGCCTGGGCCTCCAGCGGCACGCTCACATCGTCGTCCATATGGGCCAACGCGTCCCGCACAAGCTCCGCCGCCTCCAACTCGTTTCTACAATCCTCACAGGCAGCCGCATGATCCCGCAGCGCGCGCATCTCCTCTGCGGAAAGCTCGCCATCAATGTAGGCGTCCAGCATCGCGCGCATCTGTTCGCAATTCATACGTCAACCTCCTTTCCCCCATAACTGTTGTTTAGACGCCGTGCGTGTCAAAAAGTTCCGTCTTTTTGGACAATTTTTCGCGCAATTTCTCGCGTCCCCGGCTGATCCGGGATTTGATGGTGCCAACGTTCACGTCGAGCATCTGTGCGATCTCGTCGTAGGAGTAGCCCTGCACGTCCCGCAGCACGATGGCGGAGCGCATGTCCTCGGGCAGCTCCCGTATGGCCCCGGCCAGCGTCTTGCGCGTCTCCGATTGAATCGCCCTGCGCTCGGGCACATTGTCGCCGTCGGAGGGCGACCAACCCTGGTCCAGCAGGTTGTCCAGTGAGGTGTTCGGGCGGTTCTTCTTGCGCCGCAGCTCATCCAGACAGGTGTTCATGGTGATGCGGTACACCCAGGTGGAAAAGCTCGATTGCCCCTTGAAGCCGCCGATCGCCCGGTAGATGCGCAGCATGGCCTCCTGCAGGCAGTCCTGGGCGTCCTCCCGGTTGGCAAACATCCGCAGCGCGACGGCGTACATGCGCTTCTCGTGCATCGCCATCAATTGATTGAAAGCCGAAGGGTCTCCGCCGGATGCACGCTCAATCAATTTCTGTTCATTCTGTTCCAACGGTCCGCCTCCTCTGGTCTCTTTTGCGTCGGTTCTCACTCTATTATACACGAAATGCGGCATTTTGCAACGCTGGGAAAAATTTGGGAAATGTCTTGCATTTTTACAATGAATCCTTTATAATAGTTAACGCATGCCGGTGTGGCGGAATGGCAGACGCATCGCACTCAAAATGCGACGGTTTATCCGTGCCGGTTCAAGTCCGGCCACCGGCACCACTTTGGAGCAAGCTTTTGTCGCTTGCTCCGCTTTTTTGACAAATTGCAAGCGCAGTGCCGGTTTGCATATTCTTTTCATCCGGCCGCCATGCGAACGGAACGCCAGTCCGGATCCCTGCGATCACGACTGGCGCTTTGTTTTTTCGGCATCGTCTGCTTGAACCTCAACTGACAGATTCGCATCTCCCCATTTCTTGATGCAGTCGAGGACGGACAGAAAGCTCTCTCCCAACCCGGTCAGACTGTATTCGACGTGCGGCGGGAGCTCGCAAAAATCATGGCGATGAAGAAAGCCGTCCGCCTCCAATTCCCTGAGCTGCTTGGTGAGGGAGCTCTCCGTGATCTCGCCGATCTGGCGGCGAAGCTGCCCAAAGCGCCGGATTTCGCACCTCCCGATGTACCACAGGATTTCAATCTTGTACTTCCCGCCCAGCATCCTCTGCACGGTGGAGATTGTTTTGCATCGACCGGCGGCCACTTCCGATTTTCTCATCCGTCCATCCTCCTTTCGCACCATTATATTCCCTCTGCCATCACAATTCAATATACTGCAAAAAAGTACCGTACTTACAATTGTGCGGCTTTCATGCTAGAATGATGCCAACGAGGCCGAATGTGCGCAGGTCTGCCTCGTTGCCTGCGCATAAATGAAACAATATGAGGTTTTGGTCATGCATTACACTGGAACAATCTGGCGACCGCCCTATGAAGCGGATTCGCTGCTCCTGGAAGTCACCGCGGGCTGCACCCATCACAGCTGCAAATTCTGCACGCTGTACAGCGAGCTTCCGTTCAATTTCAGGCTGTCTCCCATGAAGGACATCGAACATGATTTGCTGGAAGCGCAGGTCCTGCACACAAATCCACATTCGAGGACGCTTGCCCAGCTTCAGGGCAGGGATTTTGCAGAGCCAATCCGCCGCGTCTTCCTGACAGGGGCAAATCCGTTTGTACTCAAGACGGAAAAACTGCTTGAAATCGCAGACTGTATCAAAAAGTATCTGCCGAATGTCGAATCCATCGGCTGCTTTGCCCGAATCACGGATACCTACAACAAGACGGATGGCGAGCTGCTGCAGCTCCGCCGTGCGGGTTACAATGGCCTGACCATCGGCGTGGAAACCGGAGATGATGCGGCACTTGCCTTCATGCGCAAGGGATACACCTCCGAGGACATTCTGACGCAGTGCAGACGCTTGGAACAGGCCGATATTGCGTATGGCTTCTTCTATCTGACCGGCATCTCCGGCAAGGGAAGGGGTCAGCAGGGTGCGCTGGCTTCCGCAGAGGTCTTCAACCAGCTGCATCCGTTCCTGATCGGCCCGAATATGCTGACGATTTATCCCGAATCCGAGCTGTATCGGGAGATTCAAGACGGAAACTGGGCGGAGGAAGCGGAACTCGAAAAATACCGGGAGCTGCGAACCCTCATGGAAAACCTGAAGCTGAACACCTGCTTCGCTGCGATGGGTGCGTCCAACGCTTTCCAGCTCAGGGGGCGCTTGCCGGAGGACAGGGAGGAACTGCTTAAGGCGCTGGATCGGATCATCTCCGAATTCAGTGAACGTGAGTTGCGGCATTACCGCGAAACGCTGCCGCATCTGTAAGACATATCCCCGTCACATGCGCAAGTGCGCCCTGCAAGCGCAATAGAGCGGATTGCAGGGCGCACTTGTTCAGCGCAGGAACAGGTGAATCAGCTTGTCAAAGCAATTCTTATAGGGCTGGTAGCGCATGGGCAGGTCGATCCAGGTCTTCTTGTCCACGATGCTGCGCATATGGGAGAAGGTCTCGAAGCCGGTCTTGCCATGGTAAGCGCCCATGCCGCTCTCCCCCACGCCGCCGAAGCCCATGCTGCTGGTGGCCAGGTGGATCACCACGTCGTTGACGCAGCCGCCGCCGAAGCGACAGCGCCGCTGCACGCGGCGGATAGCGGCCTTATCCGAAGAGAAGATGTACAGCGCCAGCGGCCTGGGTCGATCGTTGATGCTGCGGATGGTCTCGTCCAGATCCTCGTAGGTCAGCACCGGCACCACCGGGCCGAAGATCTCCTGCTGCATCACGGGATCGTCAAAGCTCACGTTGTCCAGGATCGTCGGCTGGATCCTGCACGCGGCCCGGTCGGATTCGCCGCCGTAGGCCAGCTTCGCCGGATCGATCAGGCCGCAGATTCGGTCGAAGTGCTTCTCGTTGATGATTTTTCCGTAGTCCGCGTTGGAGCGCCAGTCCGCACCGTACTGCCGGAGAATCTCCTCCTTCAGCAGGTCGATCAACTCGTCTTTGATGCTCTTTTCGCAAAGGATGTAGTCCGGGGCGACGCAGGTCTGGCCGCAGTTCAGGAACTTGCCGAAGGCGATGCGCCTGGCCGCCAGCTTCAGGTTTGCGCTTGCGTCCACGATGCAGGGGCTCTTTCCGCCCAGCTCCAGCGCCACCGGCGTGAGCTTCGGCGCGGCCTTCTCCAGCACCAGCTTTCCCACGTTGGCGCTCCCGGTGAAGAAGATAAAATCGAAGTTCTCCTCCAGCAGACAGGCGTTCTCGCTGCGGCCGCCAGTGACCACCGCCACGTATTCCCTGGGGAAGATTTCGCCGAGCAGCGTCGAGATCAGCGCACTGGTGTTGGGCGAATAGGCGCTGGGCTTGACGACCGCCGTGTTGCCCGCGGCGATGGCGTCCACCAGCGGATCCAGCGTCAGCAACAGCGGATAGTTCCAGGGACTCATGATCAGGGTCACGCCGTAGGGCGCGGGGCTCACGTAGCTGCGGGAGGCAAACTGCGCAAGCGGCGTGGGGACGCGCTTTTCCCGGCTGAAAGAACGGATGTGCCGCAGCATGTAGCCGATCTCGCTGAGCACCAGACCGCTCTCGCACATGTAGCTCTCAAATGCGGACTTGCCCAGATCGGCGCGCAGCGCCTCCGCGATGCGCACCTCGTTCTGCTGAATCGCGCTGCGAAGGCGCTTCAAAGCATCGATGCGAAAATCGATGGGCAGCGTCGCGCCGCTGGCAAAGTAGCTGCGCTGCGCCTCCACGATGGCAGAAATCTCCTCCGGCCTCATGCTTCTTCCTCCATAACGTCGTAGTAGAACTGCTCCAGCTCCCCGCGCGTCATCAGCTTCGGCACGGGATAGAGCGGATTGGCCTCGGCCTCCGCGTGGGCGGCAAGCCCCGGAATGTCCTCCCTGCGGATGCCGGGCAGTGTCTCCGGAATATCCATCTCCGCGTTCATGCGCCGGATCATGGCGATCATGCGCTCCGCCCCCTCCTTCGCGGAGACGCTCTCGTCGCAGATCTTCAGCGCGCAGGCCAGCTCCCAGAGTTTTTTGTGGGCGCTCTCGCCGTAGGCCTCCAGCACATGCGGCAGCAGAACCGCGTTCGCAAGGCCGTGCGGGATGTTGTAGCGCCCGCCCAGCGAGTGCGCGACGGAGTGGCAATAGCCCACATAGGACTTGGTGAAGGCGCGTCCCGCATAGAAGTATGCGCGCAGCATGCTCCGGCGGGCCTCCATGTCGTTGCCGTCCCGGTAGGCGCGCAGCAGGTTCCCCTGGATCAACTGCAGCGCATGGATGGCGTCCGCGCGGGTGGAGGCGGTGGTGGATCGGCCGATGTAGGCCTCCACCGCGTGGGTCAGCGCATCCATGCCGGTGGTCGCAGTGATCCTGGGCGGCAGGCTTCGCGTCACCTCTGCGTCCAGCACCGCCGCGTGTGGAATCAGCGAAAAATCGTTGATGGTGAACTTGTGGTGGGTCTCGCTGTCGGTGACCAGCGCCGCGAGGGTGGTTTCGCTGCCGGTGCCCGCGGTGGTGGGCACCGCCACGGTGAAGGGCAGGCGATGCAGCACCTTCAGCACGCCCTTCATGCGCTTCACCGGCACGTTGGGCCGCACGATGCGCGCGCCCACCACCTTGGCGCAGTCCATGGCCGAGCCGCCGCCGAAGCCAATGATGCCCTGACAACCCTCCTTGAGGTAGAGGCTACGGGCGTCCTCCACGTTTCGCACCGTGGGGTTGGGCACAG
>CAMBWJ010000014.1 GCA_945871545.1 uncultured Clostridia bacterium
CGGATCTCGTAGGATCTGGACAGATAGAAGCTTTCGCGGTCGTTAAGGCAGGCCGCCCAGGTGTTCCAGTCCGCGCTTTTGCTCTCGCGCAGGGTGATGGCGATCATCTTCATTTCCGGATAGGTCGCAAGAACCTTGTCGCTCAGCGCGCGATACTTCTCAGTATCCAGCTCGCCGGAGCTGACGTCCACATCCACGCTGATGCCGAGGGACTTCTGAACGTCCTCCTCGTTGGCGATGGCGACATCCACGTACTTCGCCAGCTCGCGCATGACCTCCTCGGCCTTCTTGCCGTACTTCCACAGGTTCTTGCGGTAGTTCAGATCGCAGGATACGGTGATTCCGTGCGCCTTCGCATAGCGGACGGACTGCAGGCTCAGCTCCATGGCCGTCTCCGAGATCGCCGGGGTAATGCCCGTGATGTGGAACCAGTCGACGCCCTCAAAGACCTTGTCCCAGTTCACGCTGTCGGGCGCCGCAACCGCAATGGCGGAGTATGCCCGGTCGTATACGACCTTGCTGGGCAGCTGGTTCGCACCGGCCTCCAGGAAGTAGATGCCCATGCGTCCGGGACCGCGCTGAATCTTCTTCGTGTTCACGCCGAACTTGCGCAGCTCCTTTACGCACTCGTCGCCCAGCGCATTCTCGGGAAGAACGGTAAAATAGTCCACATCCTGATCGTAGTTCGCCAGCGACACAGCCACATTCGCCTCGCCGCCGCCGAAGGTTGCCTCCAGCATGTTGCTCTGGAAAAAGCGCTCGTGGCCGGGCGTGCGCAGGCGCAGCATGATTTCTCCAAACGTCAGATAGCGCATGATTGTTTCCTTCTTTCCCTTTTTTTATTCTGAATTATTTTTGCAGCAGGTGAATCGCGAAGCCGCCGAACTCGCCGGTCAGGTAGACGGCCGTCATCCTGTCGCCCTTGTACTTCGCGGTCGCGGGATCCACCTTGAAATTCTTCTTTTCCAGCTCGGCAATCGCCATCGGGACGGAGTTGGTGCGAATGGCAATGTGGCCCTTCTCCCCCAGATAGTTGCTCTTCATGACCTCGATCCTCTCCGATGCGAAGTTGGAGGAGTTGCCCATCTTCACCGGGAAGCCGAAGGCGCTGTTCAGCAGATCGCAGACGCTTTTGGAGGCGTCCGCATCGGGCGTATTGATTCCCACGTGGGCAAGCTCGAAGCCGATCATGCTCCTGCGCGCAGCTGCGCAGAGCGCGGTGATCTTCTCAAAGTTGTGCGCGCTGATGTCCGCCTTCGTGCAGACCCAGCTGCCGCCGATGGCATGAATGAAGGGCGCCGAGATGTACTCTCCGCAGTTCGCCTCATTGACGCCGCCGGTGGGAATGAAGCGGATCCCGCCGAACGGGCCGGACAGCGCCTTCATGGCCGTAAGTCCGCCGTACACGCTCGCGGGGAAGAACTTGACCACCTTCAGCCCCAGCTTCATCGCGGCCATGATTTCGGTCGGCGTCACGCAGCCGGGAACCACCGCGATCTCGTTTTCCACGCACCATCTCACGACTTCCTCGTCGAAGCCCGGAGAAACAATGAACTTTGCGCCCGCCGCAACCGCGCGCTTGCACTGTTCAAGCGTAATGACCGTGCCCGCGCCCACCAGCATCTCCGGGCACTGCTCCGCAACCAGCCGGATGGAGTCCGCCGCAGCAGCCGTGCGGAAAGTGATCTCCATGACGTCGACGCCGCCCGCAAGCATCGCCTGCGCCGTAGGTACGGCATCCGCCGCGTTTTCCAAAACCACAACCGGAACCAGGCCGGAAGCAGCCAATCTCTCCTTCGTATTCATCTGTCTTGCCTCCTGCATCAGAAATTCAAATTCAATCCTCAATCAGAACCGCTCTCGCGGGCGCGCCGTCGCTGCCGCCGAAATTCACGGGGAACGCAATCAGCCGGTATTCTCCGTCCGGGACATGCTCCAGTGTGACGTTTTCCACAATGCCCACATCCGCCAGCAGCAGCGCGCGATGGATCGCCTTCTCGTTGTCCAGCGGAGCCGGGCTCCAACCGTCCGTGACCAGGCAGCGCACGCCGCAGTCGATGATGTATCGGGCCGCCTCCTCCGTCAGATAGGTGAATCCGCCGCCGTGCATCGCCAGCCGCTCGGCGCCTTCGATCTTCCCCTTGAGATCCGCCGCCGTGAGCAGGCAGTGCTCCGGGAACGTCACCACGCGGCAGGGGCCGTAGTAGATGTTCAGATCCATCTCGCCGATGCCCGTGCCACCGGTCACAAAGTGGCGCTTGGCGTCCACGTGCGTGCCGGCGTGCGTGTTCGTCGTGATCCATGAAAAATTGCTCTCGTCGCCGCGCTCGGTAAAGCAGACCTGCTTGAACACCGTTTCCGGCGCAGTGGGATACTTCGGCGCGCTCTCAATCGGCCTGGAAATATCAATGATGCGCATTATACTCTCACCTTGCTCTCTCTTGCATACAGCATAATCAACAGAAGAATCAGCGCGCCCTGGCCCACCTGGCGGAAGCCCTCGGACATTCGCAGAATCTGCAGGAAGTCCTGGAATACGATCATAATCAGCGCGCCGACCGCGGAGCCGAGATAGCCGCCCTTGCCGCCGTTGATCGAGGTGCCGCCGATGATGACCGATGCGATCACCGCCGTGTCGTACTTCAGGCCCGCATCCATGTAGCTCTCACCGGTATAGCCGATCAGGAAGAAGCCGGTGATGCATGCGACCAGTGCGGAAATGAGATAGACGGAGAAAATGATCTTTTTCGTGTCGATGCCCGAAAAGCGGGAGGTTGTATTGCTGCTGCCCACCGCGTAGATCTTGCGTCCGTAGGGCGTAAAGCGCAATGTGATGATCGCAATCGCCGCCAGTATGACCCAGACGATGACGATGCAGGGGATCGGGCCGATGGAGCCGTTTGAAATGCCGTAGATGAACGGCGCGGAATAGCCCTTCGGTGTGCCCTTCGTCCAGATCGTATAGGCGCCGCGCACCACGGTGCCCAGTCCCAGCGTCATGATGAAGGCCGGAATGCGAAGGATGCACACGCCCACGCCGTTCAGGATGCCGACGGAGACCGCAAGGATCAGGCAGGCCAGAATCGCCTTCGGGATGCCCGCATTCGAGTTGTTCATGTACTGTGCCGCCAGAATATAGGAGAACGAAATCGTATACGGGATGGAAAGGTCGATGCCGCCGGAGAGGATGACGATGGTCTGCGCGATCGCCGCCATGCCCATGAACGACGCCAGCCGGAACACGCCCATCATGTGCGTCAGCTGAAGGTATGTGGGGGAATAGATCTGCGCCAGCAGAAGGATGATGACCAGAAACAGATAGACCGCATACTTATTGAAATTGGCCTTCAGATAACTTGCTGCTTTCATATGCTGTTTCCTCCTTAGCGCTCGCGGGTGCGCGTCTCAAAGCTGCCGATCATCAGCGCAAAAATCAGGATCGCGCCCTGGCAGGCATACTGGTAATGCGTGCTGATGCCGAGCATGTTGATGATGTTGTTCACCAGATAGATGATCAGCGCGCCGCATGCCGTGCCGTAGGCCTGTCCGACCGCACCCGTCATCAGCGTTCCACCGACAACCGTGGCCGAGATGGAATACACCGTATAGGTGTTGCCGATGCTGGAATCGCCCGAGGCTGTGCGGCAGCTGAGATAGATGCCGCCCAGCGCGCAGAAGAGGCCGCTCAGCATGTAAGTGATCAGCTTCGTGCGCGTCACCTTGACGCCCGTCGCATACGCGGCGCTCTCGCTGCCGCCGACCGCGCGAAGCGCATAGCCGAAGGACGTCTTGTTTGTCACCAGAATCAGAATCACCACGGCGATGACTGCAAAGATGAAGCTCATCGGAACGGTTCTCCACAATCTCTGCGTCAGCGCCTTTGCAACCGAGGATTCAACCACGCCGCCGGGAATCGGCATGAGCACCAGCGCGACGCCCTGAAAGATTGCCGAGGTCGCAATGGTCACGATGATCGCCGGAAGGCGGAATACGGCAACGAACAGGCCGTTCAGCGCGCCCGCGGCAAGCCCGACCAGGATCGTGAGCGCAATCGCCAGGATCGCGCCGTTCACGCTCTGCATCTGCGTCATGATATAGACACTGAAGCAGTTGCCCAGCGTGACCATCGAGCCCACGGAAATATCGATGCCGCCGGTCAGGATCACCAGCATCTGTCCGAACGCCGCGAGCATCAGCGCAAACGCGCCGTTCATGACGTTGCCGTAATTGTAGATGGTGCGGAAGCTTTCATTGACAATGCTCATCACCAGAATGATCGCGATTGTAAAAGCCACGATGAAGCACTGGTGGAAATAGCGGTAGGAAAAATCCTTACCTCTCAGGCGCGGCGCCTTGATCTTTTTTTCCATGGTCATGCCTCCTCCGTATTCAGGCCCATCATGCAGCGCGTGATCTTCTCCTCGGTGATGTCGGCGCCCGTCAGCTGGGCCGTCACATTGTTCTCATACATGACCAGCACGCGGTCGCTCATGCCGATTACCTCCATCAGATCGGTGGAATACATGATGACCGTCACGCCTTCGTCGGCCAGTTCCCGCATGAGATAGTAGATCTCGCGCTTGCTGCCCACATCGATTCCCTTGGTGGGTTCATTGAACAGGATCACCTTCGGCTGGGTCGCCAGTTCCTTGGCCAGAACCACCTTCTGCTGGTTGCCGCCCGAAAGCTCTCCGGCCTCCTGCGCCATGTTGCGCATCTTGATTCTCAGTTTGTCTCTATACTGTTCAACGGTCTGCTTCTCTGCTTTCTGATCGATAAACAGGCCAAATTTCTTTCGCTTTGAAATCGAGCTGATCGCAATGTTGCTGCGAATGCTCTGCATCAGCATCAGGCCCTCCTGCTTTCTGTCTCCGGGAACCAGCGCGATGCCCGCCGCCAGTGCCCTGGGGCCCGATCTTGTATCCACGGCCTCGCCGCAGATCCTGACATTGCCCTCGTACACGCGGTGCAGTCCGGCAATGGAATTGATGAACTCCGTCTGCCCGTGGCCGGTCAGGCCGGCGATGCCGATGACCTCGCCTTTGCGGGCTCTGAAATTGATCGGTCGCGAATTCGGATGGAAGCGGTAGTTTTCCAGCTCCAGGACAACCTCGTCGCCGGACTTCTCACAGTGCGGCGGATAGATGTCCTGCAGACGCCTTCCCACCAGCATGGTGATCAGCTCATCCTCGGTCAGTCCCTGAACGGGCATGGTGCCCACCAGCTGTCCATCCTTCAGAACGGTCATGTCGTCGCCGATGGTCAGCATCTCCTCGATTCTGTGGGAGATGAAGATCACCGCCTTTCCCTCGGCGGCCAGCTTTCGTATGATCGAGAAGAGCAGCTGCACCTCATCCGTCGCCAGCGCCGAGGTGGGCTCATCCAGGATGATGACCTCCGGGTCGCGGATCAGAACCTTCAGGATTTCAACCATCTGCTTCTGACCGACGGACAGGCGATCCACGATGACCGAGGGATCGATGTTCATTTCGTATTTTTCCAGATAGTGCTTCAGAATGCGCATCTGCTCGCTGCGCCGGATGAACCCGCCCCGGGTCTTTTCCTTGCTCAGAAAGATGTTCTCAAAGACGGTGAGTTCATTGATCTGGGTCAGTTCCTGAAACACCATTGCGATGCCGGCATTCTGGGAATCCGTAGGCGTATTAAAACGGACCTGCTCGCCCTTGTAGGTGATCGTTCCCTTATCCGGGACATAGACACCGGACAGGATTTTCAAAATGGTACTTTTACCCGCGCCGTTTTCTCCGGCCAGTACATGCACCTTGCCGCGTTCGCAGGAAAAGCTCACATCGTTGAGTGCCGTTACGCCCGCGAACTGCTTGGTGATATGCTCCATGCTCAGAATACAGTCCGACATGCTCAATCCTCCATTATTGTCAGCTCCGTTATAATTCAAGCCCTCAGTAAACCGAGGGCTTGAATCTCTCTACATGTGATGGAAATCAGGATACCGCGAACAGCTTGGCCAGATTTTCCTCGGTCAGACGGGTGCCGCCCCAGTAGGAATCCGGCAGGTCCGGGCGATAGTAATCGTTGATGTTCTCGGAAGTGATGATGTCCATATCCATTGCGGACTGGTCGAACACAACTTCCTTGCCGTCCAGAGCATCGATCAGAACGTTCAGAGCATCCACAACCATTGCGCAGTCATAGACGGGAGCCACGGAATCGAACTTGTCGACACCTGCATACTTCAGCCAGGAGGCCATGAAGCCGTTGCCGGACTCACCGGACATCGGAACCAGCGGACGGCCCGCCGCCACGAAGGCGTCGATCGCGCCCTGGGTCATGGCACCGCCCTGAGACCACACGCCGTCGATCTCCGGATTCGCGGAGAGCAGGGACTCGGTCGCAGCCTTGCCGTCTGCATAGTCCCAGTTGCCGTAGGCTTCGCCCACGATCTCGATCTCGGGATACTGGTCGAAGACGGACTTCGCGCCCTCCCAGCGGCCCGCGCAGATCGGGTTGCCGGCCACGCCCTGCAGGACGATGATCTTGCCCTTGCCTTCCAGCGCTTCAACCAGGAATTCGGCGCCGATGCGGCCGAAGTCGAAGTCGGACTGGTTGACCTTCGCGACCACGTTGTCGGTGGTGGGCAGCGCGTTGAAGGCGACAACCTTGATGCCCATGTCCATGGCCTCTTCGATCGTGGCGTTCAGCGCGGTGTCGTTCTGAACTGCGATCAGGATGCCGTCAACGCCCTTGGCGATCAGGTCCTGCATATCGGAGATCTGCTTGGAAGCGTCCGCATCCGCGTTGGTCTCGTAGTACTCGGAAATCACACCGGATTCCTTCAGTGCGTCGCAGGCCTGTTCAAACTCGGCGACCATCTGGAATCTCCAGGTCTCACCCAGAGAGTTGTTGCACAGAGCAATCTTGTAGCCCTGGCCGTCCGCAAGTGCGGCGGCGCCGATGGAGAGAACCATTGCGATCACCAGTGCGAGAGTGAAGAGTTTCTTCATAGATACAACCTCCTTGTCGTTTTTGTGGGCACTTGCCCTCAGACAGTGCAAGAATATCACGGAAAAAGAATTCCGTACATCAAATCTGATGCATAAAACATACAATATCTTACGAAAATATATCACATAATTTGAATTCCTACCACCCGACGTGGTAGAATATATCAAAATGATTGAATCGAAATTTCACTATCATTTTATGAAAGGGTGTTTCGCTTGCGCGTTTCATATCGTTCGCAGCGCTTCCATAAATCTGTCGCACTGCTGCTCATCCTCCTGATCGCTCTTTCCCTGCCGTCCGTTCGCGCAGAGTCCGGCGAACAGGAGCCCGTTCAGGTGGGCCTTTCCATCGTGGGCAACAGCACCGCGTGGTTCACCGAGCTGATCGACCATACGGAAAGAAGCGCCGAAAACTACAATATGGAAATCATCACAAATCAGCTGTCGGAAGGCGACGCCTCATGGCAAAAGGCATCCGCGATGGCGCTGCTTGCGCAGGGGATCGATTATCTGATCCTGTTCCCCTACTCCCTCGATATTTGCGATGACATCTACGCCGCCGCCCGGCGCAGCGGCATTTCGCTGATCCTGGTTTGCGGGGACAGTTCGTACCGCGACCAATGCGACATCATGATCTATGTGGATTACAGGACCGAGGGAAAGATGTGCGCCGAGGTACTGACCTCGAAATTCGGAAACACGAAGCGTTCCATACTCGCCATCACCGGGATGCGCGGTTCGCACATCGAGGAACTGCGCATGGAGGGCTTTATGGAGTATCTGGAGCAGTATCCGCTGCTGGAGGTCACCGCCCTGATGGAAGGCAGCAACAACCGCGTAAAGACCTCCAACGACGTGTCCGACTATCTGACCCGCTCTCCCGAAAACATTCCCGATGCGATCTTCTCCTGCTGCGACGAAGACGGAATCGGCGCGCTGAACGCGCTGAAGCTGTCCGGCTACACGCCCAACAAGGACACGTTCATCGTCTCCGCAAACGGCACGCAGGACGCCCTGAAGGCGCTGATTGCCGATGAATACTGCGCCACCGTGCTCAGCTGCAAAAATCTCGGGGCGATCCTGACGCTCGTCATCGACCGGTACGAGCATGGTTACCGGGGCATCGACTACCTCGCCATACCCTATCATGTGTACGACGAAACCTCCGACAGCTGGGATCTCAATTCCGCCCTCTACTGGTAGGCATGTTCGCAGACAGGAGTGAACGATCCATATGTTTCACAAAATCTCGGCCTACATCAATCGCTCCATCGGAAGGCGGTTGCTGTGCCTCTTTTTGCTGATGGCGCTGGTTCCCATCATCTTCTATACCGTCTCCATCGTCATCAACACGGGGATCGCGGGCAACCTCGTTCGCGATTCGGTGGAAGACATCGTCAATGTCTCCCTCGCGCGCCTGGAATCGCTCTTCCAGAACGCGCGCACGGTGGCTGAAAGCCTTCAGTCCAGCGCATACATGCAGAAGCAGATGCGCACCCGGTACGCCACGCAGCGGGAGCTGTTTTCCGCCGAGCTGGAAACCGACATGGAGCTCGCCGGCATTCTCAACGGCCATGACGACCTGTCCGGCGCATATCTTCTGGGCATAAACGACCTTTGCAGCAAATCCAACGGCGAATCGTTTCTGTACAGCGACTATTCAACGGAGAGCTGGTACAGAAGGGCGCTCAATTCCGAATCCGGAATATGGGTTGGCCTCCATGAGCAGAGTCTCGTCGCCAGAACGGCAAACCGTTCCTTTATCAGCTATTGCGTTCCCTTCATTGACCGCGCGACGGGCCGCCCCAACGGAGTGATCGTCATCGAAATCAGCAGCTCCATCCTCTCCGAGCTGCTGGCCTATGACGCCACCGCCACGTCTTATATCCTGCTGGAGAATAACGGAGACATGATCTTTGCCACCGACCATTCCTGCTTTACGGACGACGCCCTGAGCGCGATCTGCAGGGCAGGCATCGCCGCCGTCAGTACAGTTGACGACGAGGTTGCCGCCCTGAACGTTCAGCACAACGCCGTGGTGTGCCGCCGCTCGGAGGAAACGGGATGGGTGCTGATCGGCGCCGTGGCCGCCTCTTATCTCAGTCTGGGCACGCGGTCCATGA
Organism: uncultured Clostridia bacterium; assembly: GCA_945871545.1. Next base: position 9,107 of record CAMBWJ010000014.1, read on the forward strand.
TTCTGGTCGCCGCGTTGTGCACGATACTGGTGCTCCTGCTTGCGGCGATCATCACCTCCCGCGGCACCCGCATGATCGTCACCCCGATCCGAAGCGTGACCAAGGCGATGGCCATGGTGGAGGAGGGCGATATGAGCGTGCACCTCGACGTCTCCGGCGAGGATGAGACCGCGCAGCTGGCTCATGGCTTCAACCACATGGTTCGCCACATCAACACCCTGCTGAAATCGGTCTACCAGCAGCAGCGCATGCTGCGCAAAACCGAATTCAAGGCGCTGCAGTCCCAGATCAATCCGCACTTCCTGTACAACTCGCTGGATTCCATATCCTGGCTGATCAAGATGCGTCAGCTGGACGATGCGCTGCTGATCCTGCAGAACCTGAGCACGCTGTTCCGGATTGCGCTGAGCAAGGGCCACGAACTGATCCCCGTCCGCTCGGAGCTGGCGCACCTCCAGAGCTACATCGCCATCCAGTCCATACGGTACAGCAAGAAGTTCAGCTTTGAGCTCTATGAGGACGAGGATGCGCTGGACTATGTCACGCTGAAGCTGATGCTGCAGCCGCTGGTGGAAAACTGCATCTACCATGGGCTCTCCGCTGAAAAGCCTTCGATCAACATTGTCGTGAGCGTCGACCAGACCGATGCGGACATCATCTTCGTCGTCCGCGACGACGGCGTCGGCATGAATGAGGTGCAGCTGAACAGGCTCCGCGAGAGCATTGCCTATCTGCCCGGCACCGACGACGTGGCCACGCAGGCGGATACATCCGGCGGCGGCTACGGCCTCGCCAACATCAACGGCCGCATTCGCGTGTACTTCGGCAAGGAATACGGCATGACCATCGACTCCGCCGAGGGCGAAGGCACGACCATCACCATTCGCATACCCAAACTGAAAGAGGACGAGATTTAGGGGGGATATTATGTACAGAGCAATTCTGTGTGACGACGATGAAATCATTGCCCGCGGCATGAGCATGTGCATTCCCTGGGAGGAGCTGGGCATAGAATTCTGCGGATACCGCAACAACGGCCTGGAAGGCAAAAGGCTCTTCGACGAGGTCAAGCCCGACATCGTGATGACGGACATCTGCATGCCGCTGATGGACGGACTGCAGCTGACCGAATATGCCAAATCCGTCAATCCCGACGTTCGCGTGATCATCTTCAGCGGGTACGGCGATTTCAAATATGCGCAAAAGGCCATTCATGTGGGCGCCATGGATTACCTGCTCAAGCCGATCAACGAAACCGAGCTGCGGGAGCTGCTCCGGCGCGCGGTTGAGGAATTGAACCGCGTGCGTGAGCACAGCATCTACGAGCGCGACCGCGAGCAGAGAAACATGACCGACCTGCTGAGGACGCTGATGTTTGACGGGCCCGCCGCAGCCATGCTTCGCGGAAGCGCCGCCATTCTGGACGAGCTCAAGTCGGATTGCGTCATGGCGTTTATCGCGAATATCGACAGCTACAATCAGCTGCACTATCGCATGACCAACGAGGAAATTCTCAACGTCAACACAAACTTCGCATCCTGTTTTGAAAAACAGCTGTCGGAATTCATCATTCTGGACAGGAATTACGGCGAGCTGATTGGCTGCGTGCGCGGAAGCAGCCGCGATGAGATCAATCTGAATCTGCGCAAGGGCATCACGCACGTGCGCAATACCTTCCGCATCCTGTGCCCCGAGCTCTCCCTCACCTTCGTCTGCGGCGGCATCTACCCCTCCATCGAGGAGCTGCACCGCTCCTATCAGGAGGCAGAGATCACGACCCAGTCCCGCTTCGTGCATCCCGCCGGATCCTGCATCCGCTATTCGCCGGCCGACAATGAGGTTGAGCTCAGCGACGACGATATGGATAAGCTCTATGCGGTTTCCAAGGTTCTCGCGGCGGTCAAGCAGTGCGACCGCACCCGGATCGATATGGAGATCGAATCGCTGCGCGCGCTGCTGCTGAAGGCCGGCATGCGCTCGCGCACGCTGCTGCAGTTCTACACGAACAATCTGTTCAACACGCTGTTCATCAACCTTCAGCAGATGGGTCTTGACGACAAGGCCTCGGAGCTGGACTTCATCGGTGAATACGAGCGCATCGGCAGCCTGCAGAATGTGGACGTCGCGCTGGATCGGCTGCGCGCGATCCTCAACAAGGTCGTCATGCTGCTGGAGGAGAACTCCCGCAGCCGCAATTCGCTGGCGATCGCCGACGCAATTGAATACATCAACGAGCACTATATGGATCATCGGCTTTCCCTGGACGATGTGGCCAAGCATGTCCATATGAGCCCCTGCTACTTCTCGGTGATCTTCAAGCGTGAAACCTGCGATGTATTTACCGATTATCTGATCCGCCTGCGCATCAAGAAATCCATTGAAATGATGCACAACACCGATATGAAGGTCTATGAAATCGCGATTGCGGTCGGATATGATACCGCTTCCTATTACAGCACCGCCTTCAAGAAGGAAACCGGATATTCCCCCAGGGAGTACAAGAAGATCTTTGTGGAAGCGGAAGCAAAGGACTGAGCATTGTTCGGAGGACAGCCATGCAGAATATCATTCAGCTTGATCCCCGCGACAATGTGTGCGTCGCAGTTTCGCCGCTGCACGCCGGCACGCGCGCAGAATGCGCGGGGCAGGCGCTGACCACAGCGGAGGAGATCCCGTCCGGCCACAAGCTTGCGCTCCGGGATATTGGCGAAGGCGAGCATGTGATCAAATACGGCGCTTCGATCGGCCTCGCCACGCGGAATATCCGCAAGGGGGAGCACATCCATTCCCACAACCTGCGAACGGGGCTCTCCGGCCTGCTGGAATACGCCTATCCCGGCACACCCGAACCGGGGAAGGCGCTTCCGCCGCGCACGTTCATGGGATACATGCGCCCCGACGGCAGCGCAGGCACCCGCAATGACATCTACATCGTTCCGACCGTGGGCTGCGTAAACGGCACCGCGCGCACGCTCGCCCGCATGGCTTCGGAGAGGTTCCCGGGTGCCGCCGACAGCTTCCTCGCGCTCACGCACGATATGGGCTGCAGCCAGCTGGGAGAGGACATGGAATGCACCCGCTCCCTGCTCGCCGGGCTCATCCGGAATCCAAACGCCGGCGGCGTTCTGGTGCTGGGGCTCGGCTGCGAAAACAATTCTATCGACAGCTTCAAGCCGTATCTGAAGGATTGCAGGGCCGAGCGCATCCGCTTTCTCGTCGCGCAGGAATGCGAGGATGAAATCGAACGGGGCATGCAGCTGCTCGAGGAGCTCGCCCATCTGACGGCCCGCGACCAGCGCTGCGAGCTGCCTGCCTCTTACCTGACGCTCGGCTTCAAATGCGGCGGCTCCGACGCCTTCTCCGGCATCACGGCGAACCCGCTCTGCGGACGAATCGCCGACCGCCTGACGGCGATGGGCGGCAAGTGCATTCTGACGGAGGTTCCGGAGATGTTCGGCGCGGAGCAGATTCTTCTGGATCGCTGCGCCGATCGGGAGACCTTTAAGGCCGCCGTCGACATGATCAACGGCTTCAAGGCGTATTACATCCGCCACGGTCAGCCGATCTACGAAAATCCCTCCCCCGGCAATAAAGAGGGCGGAATCACCACGCTGGAGGAGAAATCGCTGGGCTGCATCCGCAAGGGCGGCGACGCCATCGTCACCGACGTCCTGCCGATGGGCGGCTTCGTGCGCAGACCCGGCCTCTCTCTGCTCACGGGGCCCGGAAACGATCTGATCTCCTGCACGAATCTCGCCGCCGCAGGCGCATCGCTGATCGTGTTCACCACCGGACGCGGCAACCCCTTCTGCGCGCCCGTCCCCACCGTGAAGCTGGCTTCCAACACGCCCATGGCGTCCCGAAAGCAGAACTGGATCGATTACAGCGCCGGAGCTTTGCTCGAAAGCGGCGATTTTGACGCAGAAGCGGAGCGCTTCATGGACTATCTGCTGCGGGTCGCCTCCGGCGAGTGCCTGACGCGCGGCGAACAGAACGGAAGCCGGGGCATCGCCCTTTTCCGCGACGGCGTGATTCTCTGAGGTGCGGCGCGCGTCAACCAAATCAAAAACAGCCGGCATATGCCAGCTGTTTTTTTCATATCGCCCTCAGATTCTCGCCACGCCGCTCCTGCGCGCCGCCTCGGCGACCGCCGCCGCGACCGCCTTGCCCACGCGCGGATCAAAGGCTGCGGGGATGATATAGTCCTCGTTCAGCTCCTCCTCGCTGATCAGATCCGCCAGCGCGTTTGCGGCGGCGATCTTCATTTCATCGTTGATTTCGCTGGCGCGCACATCGAATGCGCCGCGGAAGATGCCCGGAAACGCCAGCACATTGTTGATCTGGTTCGGATAATCGCTGCGGCCGGTGGATACCACCCTCGCGCCGCCCGCCTTCGCATCCTCGGGGAAGATCTCCGGCGTGGGATTGGCACAGGCGAACACGATCGCGTCGCGGTTCATGGTGGAGACCATTTCCCTCGTCAGCATGCCCGGCGCGGAGACACCGATGAACACATCCGCGCCCACCAGCACATCCTTCAGGCTACCCTTGCGCCCCAGGGGGTTGGTCAGCTCGGCCATCTCCTGCTTCGCGGAGTTCATGTGGTCCGTGCGGCCGTTCCAGATCGCGCCGCTGCGGTCGCACATGACGATGTCCTTGATACCGTCGGAAACCAGCAGCCTCGTGATCGCCGTCGCCGCCGCGCCCGCGCCGGAGACGACCACGCGCAGGCCCTCCTTGCCCTTCCCGACCACCTTCAGCGCGTTGTGCAGGCCCGCCAGCGTGATGACAGCCGTGCCGTGCTGGTCGTCGTGGAAGATCGGGATGTCGCACTTCTCCTTCAGCTTGCGCTCGATCTCGAAGCAGCGGGGCGCCGAAATGTCCTCCAGGTTGACGCCGCCGAAGGAGCCGGACAGCAGATACACGGCGTTGACGAACTCGTCAACGTCCTGCGTCCGGATGCACAGCGGGAATGCGTCCACGTCGCCGAAGGCCTTGAACAGCACGCACTTGCCCTCCATGACGGGCATGCCGGCCTCGGGGCCGATGTCGCCCAGACCCAGCACCGCGGAGCCGTCCGTGATGACCGCGCACAGGTTGTGGCGGCGGGTCAGTTCATAGCTCTTGTTGACATCCTTCTGGATTTCGAGGCAGGGCTGGGCCACGCCGGGGGTGTAGGCCAGGGAGAGATCCTCCTTGCCCGCGACGGGCACGCGGGACACCACCTCGATCTTGCCCGCCCATTCATAGTGCTTTTTCAGCGATTCTTCTGCATAATTCATGCGTTTCACCTCTCTTGTCAATCAGTCCGCACAGCCATCCGGCGGAATGAAGAATTCCGTGGACGAATTGACGCAGTTGAACATGTCGTCCCATGCGGAGATCACGCCCACGACATAGCCGCCGTTGAAGCAATCGTAGTCGCTGTGCTTGAACGTGAACTCACCGCTCAGCTCGCTGCCGATGTTCGACTGCCGGAGCGCGCCGAACACATACAGATCCACGCGGCGAATCTGCGGGTCCGCACAGCCCTCTGCGGGATGCACGGTGTATTTCACGTGATGCAGGCCGTCCGCATCCGGCTCGGTGGTAAAGCTGTCCATCGATACGCTGTACCGGGGGCGCGGATCCTCTACGACGTCGGGATCGCCCATGGAGGAC
>CAMBWJ010000015.1 GCA_945871545.1 uncultured Clostridia bacterium
GTGCCCGTGGGAGAGCACGCAGACCTCCACGTCCTTCAGCTTCACGCCCATCGCACGGGCGTTCTCCACAAAGCGGCCCGTGGCCCCCGCGTCCAGCAGGATGCTGTGCCCCCCGAAGTCGATCAGCAGCGAGAGTCCCCACTCCCCGATCAGCCCGTTCCACTCAATGTTGTCCATCAATACGCGCAGATGCATTTGTTTCCTCCGTCACTCCGCGAGAAATTCCGCCACGGCGCGGTTAAATTCCTCCGGGTTCTGATTTGCGATAAAGTGATTGCCCTTCAGGATCGCCAATCTGGCGTCGGGCAGGCTTTCGGCGATCAAGCGGGTGTGCTTCTCCCGGATCATATCCCGATCTCCTGCGATCACCAGCGCAGGCAGCTCCAGCTTGCGCAGATCCTGGGGCGCGAAGTGAGGCTCGTTCACCATCAGGCCCAGCAGCTCCATCCTCCGCTGCGCAGCGGGGCGCTTGCCCGCAAACAGCCGCGTGAGGTGGTAGCCCAGCACGATGGGGATCTGCACGTGCAGCTTCACGCCCAGGGGATCCAGATTCGCGCCGTTGAGGATCAGCTTCTTCACCCGCCGGGGGTACTTCAGCGCGAAGCTCAGGGCGATGTTGCCGCCGTCGGAGAAGCCCAGGATGTGGGCCGAATCGATGCCCCGCTCGTCCATGAAGGCGCGCAGGTCCTCGGCGAACTGGCGGATGGTGAAGGGCGCGCTGCCCCGGGGCGACGCGCCGTGGCCGCGGGTGTCCAGCGCGATCACGCGGTAGAACTTTGCGAAGAAGTTGAGCTGGCCGGAGAAGTAGTCCAGGCTCTCGCCGTTGCCGTGCAGCAGAATCAGCGCGTCCCCCGCGCCCCTTTCCACGTAGTTCAGCTGAATGTCACCCACGCTTTCGCCTCCCTTGCGCAGCTTTCCTCCAATTTATAGCAATCCACGACCGCTGTCAAGCAACCAGGAATAGAACGGCGGTTCAAGCCTCCGCCGCCCCGGTTGCAAAAGATAGAAAGCGGCCCTCCGCGCGCAAAGCAACGCAGAGGGCCGCTCAACCTCCGAACTAAGGGAATTATTCCTCAGCGGGAGCGCCAACGGGGCAAACGCCTTCGCAGGAGCCGCAGGAAATGCAGGTGTCTGCATCGACCACGTACTTGCCCTCGCCCTCGGAAATCGCATTCACCGGGCACTCCTCGGCGCAAGCGCCGCACATCACACAATCGTCGGAAATCTTATATGCCATGTTGGTTACACCTCCATATTTTTATACGGATATTATAACCGCAAAGCACGAAAAAAGCAATAGAAATCCGCAAAGTAAATTCGGAAAAAGCTGCGCACTCCGGCAGAATCCGGCACATTTTCCGCCCGAAACCAAGAAAAACCCTCCCTTTGCACAAGGGAGGGGATGAAATCAGATGATTTCCACAAAAACCGGCTTCGGGCTCTTGGCAGAGGCAGCCTTCACAACCGTGCGGATGGCCTTCGCAATGCGGCCCTGCTTGCCGATCACCTTGCCCATGTCCTCCGGATCGACGCGCAGCTCGATGACGATGTTCTCCTCGTTCTCGACCTCGCGCACGTCGATGGCTTCCGGCTTATCGACCAGGGAAGTTGCGATGTACTTGACCAGTTCCAGCATGGCTTACAGGACTCCGCCCTTCTTCAGCAGGCCGCGAACGGTATCGGTGGGCTGGGCGCCAACGCCGAGCCAGTACTTCGCGCGCTCCTCGTCGATCTTCATCTCGACGGGCTCGGAAACGGGATTGTAGTAGCCGATCTCCTCGATGAAGCGGCCATCGCGGCAGTTGCGGCTATCGGTAACGACCAGGCGATAGAAGGGCTTCTTCTTCATGCCCATTCTCTTCAGACGAATCTTAACCATTTGAGTTTCCTCCTAACCAATTCTCAGATGTTTGTATATCACAGCGGATGCTGTTGATAGCTTACTGCTTGCCGAAGCGGTTCATCATGCGCTTCATCTTGCCGCCCTTCATGCCGCCCATCACATTCTTCATCATGCTCTTGGCCTGATCGAACTGCTTGAGCAGCAGGTTGACCTCCTGCACGGTGGTGCCGCTGCCGGCGGCGATGCGGCGCTTGCGGCTGGCGTTGAGGATGTCCGGATTGCGGCGCTCCATGCGGGTCATGGAGAGGATGATGGCCTCGTTCTTCTTCTGGGCCTTCATCACCTTTTCCTCGTCGATGTCCACATCCTTGATCTTGCTGCCCACGCCCGGGATCATCTTGAGCACATCGGTGATGGAGCCCATCTTGTTGAGCTGCTTCATCTGCTCGAGGTAGTCCTCCAGGGTGAAGGCGTTGGTGCGCATCTTGCGGGTCAGATCGATGGCCTGCTTCTCGTCGAAGCTGTCCTGCGCCTTTTCGATCAGCGAGAGCACGTCGCCCATGCCCAGGATGCGGCTGGCCATGCGATCCGGGTGGAAGGGCTCCAGGTCAGTCAGCTTCTCGCCGATGCCGGAGAACTTGATCGGCTTGCCCGTCACCGCGCGCACCGAGATGGCCGCGCCGCCGCGGGTGTCGCCGTCCAGCTTGGTGAGGATCACGCCGTCCACGCCCAGCTCGTCGTTGAAGGTCTTGGCCACCGTCACCGCGTCCTGACCGGTCATGGCGTCCACCACCAGCAGGATCTCCTTGGGCTTGACCGCGTCGCGCACGTCGCGCAGCTCCTGCATCAGGTTGGTGTCGATGTGCAGACGGCCCGCGGTATCGATGATCACCGGATCGCGGCCGTAGTAGCGGGCGTACTCAATGGCTTCCTTGGCGATCTCCACCGGATTGCCCTGTCCGCGCTCGAACACCTCCACGCCCACCTGACCGCCAACCACCTGCAGCTGCTTGATGGCGGCGGGGCGGTACACGTCGCAGGCGACCAGGAGGGGCTTCTTGTCGCCCTTCTTGATCATGTTGCCCAGCTTGCCGCACATGGTGGTCTTACCGGCGCCCTGCAGGCCGCAGAGCATGTAGATCGTCGGCGGCTGGGAGGAGTAGGTCAGCTTGGCGTTGCTGCCGCCCATCAGGGCCGTCAATTCCTCGTTGACGATCTTGATGACCTGCTGGCCGGGGGTCAGGCTCTCCAGGATGTCCGCGCCCACCGCGCGCTCGGTGACCTTCTTGACGAAATCCTTGACGACGGTGAAGTTGACGTCCGCCTCCAGCAGCGCCATGCGCACTTCCCGCATCGCGGCCTTTACATCCGCCTCCGTGAGCTTACCCTTGCTGTTGAGCTTTTTAAACGCGCCTTGCAGCTTGTCGGTCAATCCCTCAAATGCCATTGCGCCTCACCTCTCATACAGGATATTTTGAAGGGCCTCGCGGGCCTCGTTGATGCTTTCCAGATCCTCGCCCTCTGCATGCACCCGATCCAGCGCCCGCATGCAGCGCTGCGCCTGCGCGCCAAGCGCGCGGTAGCGCTGGGCAAGTCCCAGCTTCTTTTCGTAGTCCATCAGCTGCCGCCTGCCCTTTTGCAGCGCGTCGCTCACGCCCTGCCGGGTGATCGAGAGCTGTTCGGCGATTTCCGCCAGCGAGAGATCCTCCTCGCAGTACAGGCGCAGCACCTCGCGCCTGTGCTCGGTCAGCAGTGGGCCGTAAAAATCCAGCAGGCAGGTCAGTTCCACCCGGGTCTCCACATCGGCCATCGCGCTACCTCCGCAAGTTATTTCACTTGACAGCCTGTTCATTATAGACCAAAATGCGAATGATGTCAAGCATTTCCGCTTGACATCATCGAAAATCAACATTGCATCTCGCTGAAAAGAGAGACCTTCGATTGTCTCGAAGGCCTCCCCTGCTCTGTTTTGCGAATTATGCCTTGCCGTCGCAGCCCAGAACGTCGACCAGCTTGTGGGCGACCATGTCCTTGATGGCGATGCGGGCGGGCTTGAGGTACTGGCGGGGATCGAAGTGATCCGGATGCTCCGCGAAGTACTTGCGGATGCTGGCGGTCATGGCCAGGCGCAGGTCGGAGTCGATGTTGATCTTGCAGACAGCGCCCTTTGCGGCCTGACGGAGCTGCTCCTCCGGAATGCCGACTGCATCGGGCATCTTGCCGCCGTTCTCGTTGATGATCTTCACGAACTCCTGCGGGACGGAGGAGGAGCCATGCAGAACGATCGGGAAGCCAGGCAGGCGCTTGGAGACCTCTTCGAGGATGTCGAAGCGCAGCGGCGGGGGCACGAGGATGCCCTTCTCATTGCGGGTGCACTGTGCGGCGGTGAACTTGTACGCGCCGTGGGAGGTGCCGATTGCGATGGCCAGGGAGTCGACGCCGGTGCGGGTCACGAACTCCTCGACCTCCTCGGGGCGGGTGTAGGAAGAATCCTCGGCGGAAACATTGACCTCGTCCTCGACGCCGGCCAGGGTGCCCAGCTCGCCTTCGACCACAACGCCGTGGTCATGGGCGTACTCGACGACCTGCTTGGTCAGGGCGATGTTGTCCTCGAAGGACTTGGAGGAGCCGTCGATCATGACGGAGGTGAAGCCGCCGTCGATGCAGCTCTTGCACAGCTCGAAGGTGTCGCCGTGGTCCAGATGCACGCAGATGGGGAGATCGAAGCCGGCGGTCTGCTCGGCATCCTCGATGGCAGCCTCAATCAGCTTCATCAGGTAGGCATGCTTGGCATAAGCGCGCGCGCCCTTGGAGACCTGAAGGATCAGCGGAGCATGCTTTTCGATGGCAGCCTCGGTGATGCCCTGGATGATTTCCATGTTGTTTACGTTGAAAGCGCCGATGGCGTAGCCGCCGTCGTAGGCCTTCTTGAACATCTCTTTGGAAGTTACGATTGCCATAAATAAACACCCCTTATATTGGTCTGAGCTTATTATACCACATCCCCCGCTGAAATCAAGCAAATGCACGATGTAACGGAGGATTTTAACGAAATATGCGCCATAAATCTGCAAAGCCGCGATTTCTTCGTCGGGCCTTGTCATCGCCGCGGCTTTCACGTATAATATATAGAAGAAAATGATGGGAGGAAGAGATGCGATGCTGCGGGAGATCATCGAGGGCTACGCGCCCGACTGCGAACAGGAGGTTCAGGACAGGCGCATGATGCTCACCTACCTCGACCTCTTTCCCGGCGACATCCTGACCCGGGCAAACGAGATCGCTCACTTCAGCGCCTCGGCCTGGGTGGTCAATCCCCAGCGCGACCGGGTGCTGATGCTCTACCACAACATCTACAAGTCCTGGGCCTGGCCCGGCGGACACGCCGACGGCGAGGAGAACCTGCTGGGCGTGGCGCTGCGGGAGGTCAAGGAGGAGACGGGCATCGAGCGCCTGCGTCCGGTGACGGAGCAGCTCTACTCGCTGGAGATTCTCACCGTGAACGCCCACGTCAAGCGCGGGAAATATGTAGTTCCCCACCTGCACCTGAATCTGACCTACCTGCTGGAGGCCGACGATTCCCAGAGCATACGCAGCAAGCCCGACGAGAACAGCGCCGTGCGCTGGTTCGGCCTTGACGAGGCCGTGGAGGCGTCCACGGAGCCGGAGATGCGCGTGGTCTACCGCAAGCTCAACGAGAAGCTCGCCGCGCTGAAGGGAGACGACCGCAAATGAGCGAAAAGCGACCTAATAATATAGAAGAAATTCGCTTCGGAATCTGCGCGAAGCCGGGTCAGATTGCCGCCGCCGTGCAGGCGGGCTACGACTACGTGGAGCTGGATCTCAACGACGTGCTGCGTCTGGACGAGACTGCCTACCGCGCCATGGCCGCTGAGATGCAGGCCTGCGGCGTGTACGCCGAGGTGGTCTGCGGGCTGCTGCCCGGAAACGTTCCGATCCTGGGCGAAAGCGTGTCCGCCAAGCGCATTCACGCCGCGCTGGATCGCTCCTTCGAGCTGGCCCGGGCGCTGGGCGCGGAGCTTGCGCTGTTCGACTGCCCTGCCGAGCGCATGCTGCCCCCGGGCTTCGACCCGGCGATGGCCTGGCGGCAGCTGGGCAACTTTGTGCGCATGCTCCAGAGCTACGCCGCCGACGCGGGGCTGCGGGTGGCGCTGCTGCCGCTGCGGCGGAGCGTTGCCGACCTGATGAACTACGTGTCGGAAGCCACACTGATTTCCGCCATGCTGCGTCTGGATCGGGTGGGCGTGGCGGCATCCGGCTTCAACATGGCGCTGGAGGCGGAGTCCCTGCCCCAGCTGAAGCGCACCGGCAGCCTGCTCTGGCACATGCGCGTCAGCAACGTGCTGGGCAACCTCCCGCCGAGGATGGACGACGGCGAGGACTACGCCGCGACCTTCGCGGCGCTGCGGGAGATGGGCTACCGTGGCCGCGTCACCATGGAGGGCGAGTGCCGGGATTTTGCAGGGGACGCAGCCGGGGCGCTGAACTGCCTGAGGGCTGCGGCAGAGGCTTGCAAATAAAATTCTCTACATATATAGTTGTGGCGGGGGAGTTTACTCCCCCGCCACCTCTTTAGCCTGTTACCTTCTCGAAGTCCGACGCGGGATGCTTGCACAGCGGGCAGGTGAAGTCCGCGGGCAGCTCCTCGCCCTCGTAGACGTAGCCGCAGACCGTGCAGCGCCACACCGTCTTGCTGGTGGCCAGCTTCTCCGGCTTCGGCTTGATGTCGGACTGGTAGTAGGCGTAGGTCGCCGACGGCACGTCGGAGAGCACCTCCATGTCGTCCACCGCCGCGATGAACAGCGTGTGGCTGCCCAGATCGATGGTCTGCTCCACCGTGGCGCTGATGAATGCGTTGGTTCCCTCGGTCACGTAGAGCACGCCGTTTGCGCTGCGGGCGCAGCCCTCGTAATCCGCGAACTTATCCACCGTGCGGCCCGACTGGAAGCCGAAGCGCTGGAAGGTGGCGAAGGATGCCGCCTCGCTGAGGATGGAGACGTTGAACTTGCCGCTCTTGAGTAACATGTCGTGGGTGTAATTGGCCTTGTTCACCGCGATGCTGATGCGGTTCGGCTCGGAGGTCACCTGGCCCGCCGTGTTGATGATGCAGCCGTAGTCCTTGTCATCCTGGCGGGTGCTGAGCACGAACAGGCCGTAGCTCAGCTTGTACATTGCCTTCTTATTCATGTGTGCCTCCTCAGGTCATCGCAGCGCCGTCCACGCGGATGGTCACGCCGGTGACATAGCTCGCCAGATCGCTGGCCAGGTACAGGTAGGCGTTGGCGATATCCTCGGCCTCGCCCACGCGGCCCAGCGGAATGCCGGCGGAGATGCGGTCCACCATCTCCGTGGGGAGCGCGGAGAGCATGTCGGTACGGGTCACGCCCGGAGCCACCGCGTTGACGCGGATCTGATCCTTCGCCAGCTCGCGGGCGAGGGAGCGGGTCAGGCCGTTGACGGCGAACTTGCTGGCCGGATAGCCGCAGCCGGAGGGCTGGCCGTACTCGCCGACCATGGAGCTGGTGCTGATGATCGCGCCGCCGCCCTGCTCCTTCATGATGCGCGCCGCCGCCTGGGAGCAGACGAACACGGCCTTGACGTTCACATCCATGATCTTGGTGAACTCTTCAACGGTGTAGTCGTACAGGCTGGTGCGCGAGGACACGCCCGCGTTGTTCGCCAGGATGTCCAGGCTGCCGAAGCGCGCCTTCACGGATGCGAAGGCCTCGGCCACCTCCTGCGGATCGCAGAGGTTCGGCCAGATGCCCATCACGCGTCCCTCATACGCCGTCAGCTTCGCAAGCGCCTTGTCCACGGAATCCTGCCGGGAGCCGCAGATGGCCACGTTTGCGCCGTTGTCCAGAAACTTCTTTGCAATGGCAAAGCCGATGCCACGGGTGCCGCCGGTGACGACGGCCGTCTTTCCCTTCAACATGTTACGTTCCTCCTTCATTGTTCTTCGTTTTCTTCCTGATCCGTTTCGTCCTCTCTCGCTTCCTCCGCGCGCTTCTTTCTGCAGTCCGGGCAGTAGCCCACAAACAGCAGGTTGCAGGCGCAGATCTCAAACTCGCTGTCCGCCGCCTGCTCCAGCTCAATCAGCCTGGGCATATATTTGAGCTTCGCGTCGAACAGCTTCCCGCAGCTGGCGCAGCGGATGTGATAGTGCTCCCGCGTGTGCGCCTCGAAGCAGTCGGCGCTCCCGGGAACGTCAATTCGCATGATCCTCCCCTCGGCCTCCAGCATCCGCAGGTTCCGGTAGACCGTCGCCCGGGAGATGCTCGGATGCGCCGCATGGATTTCTTCGTAGACCATGTCGGCCGTGACGTGCCCCGGCATGGACAGGATCGCCTGATAGACGATCTCCCTTTGGAGGGTATGGCGGATTTTTCGCATTCGCATCACCTGTCAATATTGTATTCTAGTTGATATAAAATATCAATAATAATCAAAAATTTAACATTTCATAACATAGTGTGAGCGTCTCCATGCAAAAACGGCGGCCTCCGGCAAATACCGGTGACCGCCTTATTTTCTCGGAAGCCGCGTGCTTTCCACCCGGGCCATGCTGTTGCGCCCCGGCCGCCGCCTCCTGCTTCAGACTTGTATCCAAATCGCGCCTCGATCGTTGAAAACCACTCTGTCAAAAATTTGATTTGCTTTGCGGCGGACAATCGCCCGCCAGATCTATGTCAACGCTTTTCAGCTATATTGTTTGGCTCAGGCCGCGTTCATCATGTAGTTCATCATGATGGGATAGTCGCGAACGTCGGTGAGCGAGAGGTTCAGGCCCTTGCCGTTGAGCTTCATCATGCGAAGCATCTGCAGCGCGGTGTGGTCCTCCTTCAGGTTGCATACCGTGTCATCCGGCAGGTGCAGCAGCACGTCGCCGTGGCAGCTATTTACTTTCTCGAGAAACTTCTCCATATCGGAAATCAGCATGATCTTCAGCATGTTAACCTTCCTTTCTGAGTGACTTCTCATTTCAACGATCCCGGCATTCGCAGCGGATCCGCGCGATGGCGTCCGCCGCCGTCTGGGCGATGCGCCCTGCGGAACAGCCCCGCAAATGCGCTCTCGCTTTTGACGCGGTCATTATAGCCCGCCGTCCTGCATCCGTCAAGCGATTTGCGCGTCAATTTACATTTTTTACCGCCATTTTGCATGACAGGCGCTCCAGTCCTTCAAATTTTGAACTTGATGTGACAGCGCCGTAAAGCTGCGCCCTCGTTCTTAACATCTGCAAACCCGGACTTCATTTTTCGCCGTCCGGGACGCTTGCGGGGCGACATTGTGCGCATTTCGCGGACACATTGCGGGGATTAAAGGATATTTTACGCAAAAAGCGTTGCCAAACAGAAGATTCTATGGTATAGTCATTAGGTCTGCGGGTGATGATGATTGGGTCCCGTGCGGCGTCATGCTGTGAATCTTGTCAGGGCCGGAAGGCAGCAGCAATAAGCAGAGTGTTGACGCGCGCCGCGGGGTATACCTGGTTTGAACCCGCAGATTTTTTGCATTCCGTCCCCATCGGGCGCAAAAGCAACGCAAGTTCAACAAAAAATTCGCATGCAGCGCCAAAAAAGGGCCTGGAATGCTGGAATTTTCCCGAAACCTATGCTATAATAAAGTGTCTTAGTAGAGACTGACGGAGGCATATTCAAATGGAACGCTGCAAGCGACTGATGAGCGAGCTGGAAAAGCGCGGGCTGGACGCTGCGCTGCTCCACCGCAGCGAAAACATGCGCTACCTCACCGATGGCTACACCGGCGAGGGCTGCGTGTTCGTCTGCAAGGACGAAACTGTGATCGTCACCGACTTCCGCTATGTGGAGCAGGCCGGCCGCCAGGCGCCCGCCTGCCGGGTGGTGTCCACCGACGCCAAGCACCGGGAAATCAGCCGCGTGCAGGAGCTGACCGATGCCCACGGCGTGAAGGCCATGGCCGTGGAGACGGATTTCCTCAGCTACGACAGCGTGGAGGAGATGAAGAAGCAGCTCCCCTTCGTGAAGCTGGAGGGCCTGAAAGGCATTCCCGAGGAGCTGCGCCTGATCAAGGACGCGGGCGAGATGGAGAGCATCCGCGCCGCCGCCGCCATCGCCTGTCGCGCCTTCGAGAACATCCTGGATAAGATCCATCCGGGCATGACGGAGAAGCAGGTTCAGATCATGCTGGACTTCGAGATGCTCTCCCTGGGCAGCGAGGGCAACGCCTTCGACACCATCGCCGCTACCGGCATCAACGGCTCCCTCTGCCACGCCATCCCCTCGGACACCGCGATTCAGTCGGGCGATCTGCTGACGCTGGACTTCGGCGCGACGATCAACGGCTACCGCTCTGACATGACCCGCACCATCGGCTTCGGCAAGGTAAAGCCGGAGCTGAGGGAGATGTACAATCTGGTGCTGGAGGCCCAGCTGGCCGCGCTGGATGCGGTCAGGCCCGGCGCGCTCTGCGGCGACCTCGACAAGATTGCGCGCGACATCCTGGAGGCGCGCTACCCCGGCGCATTCGGCCACAGCCTTGGCCACGGCGTTGGACTCTTTATTCATGAACAGCCCCGGGTCGCATTCGGATCGACGACCGTGCTTCAGCCCGGCCACGTGATCACGATCGAACCCGGCGTATATATCCCCGGTCTCGGCGGGTGCCGAATTGAGGACATGGCGATGCTGACTTCGGAAGGTTACGTAAACCCGATTACTTCCCCGAAGCAGTTGATCGAGCTGTAACCATCTACACTATTTGAGGAGGCACTATCCCCATGATTAACGCAAGTGATTTCAGAAACGGCGTGACCTTTGAGATGGACGGCGGCGTTTGGACCATCGTGGAGTTCCTGCACGTGAAGCCCGGCAAGGGCGCGGCCTTCGTTCGCACCAAGATCAAGAACGTCGTCACCGGCGCCGTGCTGGAGCGCACCTTCAACCCCACCGAGAAGTTCGCCCGCGCGTACATCGAGACCAAGGAAATGGAATACCTCTACAACGACGGCGACTTCTACTACTTCATGGATCAGGAAACCTTCGAACAGCTGCCGCTGACCCACGATCAGGTTGCCGACGCCATCCCCTTCGTGAAGGAGAACACCAACGTGACCGTCCGCTTCTTCAAGGGCAGCGCCTTCTCCGTGCAGGCGCCCAACTTCGTGGAGCTGGAGGTTGTGGACACCGAGCCCGGCTTCAAGGGCGACACCGCCACCAACACCTACAAGCCCGCAACGCTGGAGACCGGCTTCGTGCTTCAGGTGCCGCTGTTCATCAACGTCGGCGACAAGCTGAAGATCGACACCCGCGAGGGCGGCGAGTACCTCGGCCGCGCATAATTGCACAACCGGCTTCCATTTTCCAAAGCAGAATGAGTTCTCTCGTTCTGCTTTGGTGCTATATATCAAAAATCGAGGAGGGAATTGCACATGGAAAATCTCGGAAAGAAGGTCGGCTACCTGAAAGGACTGATGGAGGGCTTGGATTTTTCGGATGATCCCTCCAAGGGCAGGCTGCTCACCGCCATCGTGGAGCTGCTGGGCGACCTCAGCGACCGCGTGGAGGGCGTTGAGGAGCTGATGGACGATCTCAACGAGTACGTCGAGAGCATCGACGACGATCTGGCCGAGCTGGAGGGCAGCAGCGGCGACGACGATTTCCACATGATCAACGACGACGAATACGAGGACGAATATTACGACGATATGGAGGGCGGCGAGGACCATCTGCACCTGCTCGGCGGCAAGGCCGACCGCGATGCAGACGATCCCGAAACGCTGGCGGGTAGCATCTGCCCCGCATGCGGCCGGATGTTTTTCGTGGCACTGGACGATCCCGATGACGCGCAGTACGACTGCCCCCACTGCGGCAAGCGCGTGAGTCCCACGCCCCTCACCCCCGAAAACGCGCCCATCGCACGGCCCGTGGAGGACTGAGCGCCCACCGCTTCACTGTATGTATACCTTTCACAGCCTCGCCGGAAGCCGACGCGCTTCCGGCGTTTTCTCGCCCGATATTCCTATTTTTCCGGTCGTTTTTTCATCCAATTGAAAATTGTTGTTGACAAAATGAGATAATAAACCTATAATATAAGAGGTTCAAAAAGACATGCGAATTTTCAAAGAAATTTGTGCATGCTTATAGATAGCTACATATTTATTAAGAAGTATGCAGAATCCATTTCGTCAATAGCGGGTGGCGACATCCGTTATAAATAATAAGGAGGTTCTTATTATGAAGAAAGTTCTCGTACTCGTGCTGGCCCTGGCTATGGTGCTGGGCTGCACCGCCATCGCGGAAGGCAACCTGATTGGTTACACCTGCATGGACGGCACCAACCCCTTCTTTGTGACCCTCGAGGCCGCTATCAAGGAAGTCGTCGAAGCCAACGGCGACGAGCTGATCTCCCTGGATCCCCAGAACAGCAATGAGAAGCAGATCGCTCAGATCGAAGACATGATCTCCCGCGGCGTCGTCGCCATGTTCGTCAACCCCGTTGACCGCGACGGCATCATCCCCGGCCTGGACGCGCTGAAGGCTGCCGGCATCCCGATGTTCGGCTTCGACACCGAGGTTGCGGACATGTCCTACCTCGTGACCTACGCGGGCTCCGATAACTACAACGCCGGCTACGTCTGCGGCGTGGATCTGTGCGAGAAGCTGCCCGAGGGCGGCCCCATCATCGTCCTGGATTCCCCCACGATGCAGTCCGTTGTTGACCGCACCGACGGCTTCCTGGCCGCGATCGAAGGCAAGGGCTTCGAGGTTGTTTCCCAGATCGACTGCATGGGCAACCAGGAGCAGGGCAACCTGAACGGCACCGACGCTCTGACCGCGCATCCCGATGCAGTGGCCATCTTCGGCGGCAACGACCCGACCGCTCTGGGCGCCTTCGCAGCTGCTGAGGCTGCCGGCTCCTCCGCGCTGATCTACGGCGTTGACGGCTCCCCCGACATCAAGGCTCTGATCGCTGAGGGCAAGGTCACCGGCACCGGCGCACAGTCTCCGCTGAGCATCGGCAAGACCATCGCTGAGCTGTACTACAAGTGGGCAGCTGGTGAGGAAGTGGAAGCCCGCTATCCCATCAACACCTTCATGATCAACGCTGACAACGTCGCCGAGTTCGGCACCGACGGCTGGCAGTAATCTGACGGTAAAAGATTTCACAGAGGCTGCGCAAGCGGCTAAAATGAAATAACAAAAAAAGTGGCTTTGTTCTTCCAGAGCAAAGCCCTTTTTCAAATCAGCCCGCACAAAGTAGAAACGGTGGTGAAACTCAGTGAGCGAATACTTGCTCGAAATGAAGAACATCTGCAAATCATTTCCGGGCGTCAAGGCGCTGCAGAAGGTGGACTTCCAGCTCAAGGCCGGTGAAATCCACGCGCTGCTGGGCGAAAACGGCGCAGGAAAATCGACGCTGATCAAGGTTCTGGGCGGCATCTACCACCCGGAGGAGGGTCAGATCTGGATTGACGGCAAGGAAGTCGCCATTACGGGCGTCAACTCCGCCCGAGACAACGGCATTTCGATCATCCATCAGGAGCTGGTTCTGGTTCCCCATATGACGGTTGCGGAAAACATCTTCCTCGGCCGCGAACCGATGGGCAAATTCGGCGTGAATTTTGGAAAGATGATCGCCGACGCGCAGAAGATGCTGGATCAGTTCGATCTGGGCATCGATGCGGAAACGCAGATTGCCAATCTGAGCATCGCGCAGCAGCAGATGGTCGAAATCGTCAAGGCAATCTCCTTCAACTGCCGCATTCTGGTCATGGACGAGCCCACCTCCTCCATTTCCGACCGCGAGGTTACTCATCTGTTCGAGATCATGCGCAACCTGGCCAGTCAGGGCGTCGGCATCATCTACATCTCCCATAAGATGAGTGAGCTGAACGAGGTCTGTGACCGCGTGACCGTGCTGCGCGACGGCACCTACGTCGGCACCCGCGAGGTTGCGACCACGCCCAAGGACGATCTGATCGCCATGATGGTCGGTCGTGAGCTGGATCAGTACTACACCCGCGACCACGTCAAGTCCGACGAGGTGGTGCTCAAGTGCGTCAACATCAACGACGGCAAGAAGAACCACCAGCGCGTCAAGGACGTCAGCTTTGAGGTGCACAGGGGCGAAATCGTGGGCTTCGCCGGACTGGTCGGCGCAGGCCGCAGCGAGACCATGCAGTGCATCTTCGGTCTGACCCCCGGCTCCACCGGCGAGATCTATCTCGAGGGCAAGCAGGTGCACATCCGCAATGCCGTGGAAGCCATGAAGCAGGGCATCGCCATGGTTCCTGAAAACCGCAAGCTGGAGGGCCTGTACCACGTGCAGAGCGTGCGCTTCAATTCCACCATCGAGGTGCTGGATCAGTTCATCAATCACCTCAACGTGAACAGCAAGCGCGAGGCAGAAATCACGCAGGAATTCATCGACAAGATGAACACCAAGACCCCCAGTCAGGATCAGGCCGTTACCAACCTGTCGGGCGGCAACCAGCAGAAGGTTATGATCGGCCGCTGGCTGGCCACCAACCCGAAGATACTGATTCTGGACGAGCCTACCCGTGGCGTGGACGTCGGTGCAAAGGCGGAAATCTACGAGATCATGAATGAGCTGACCAAGCAGGGCGTTTCCATCATCA
>CAMBWJ010000016.1 GCA_945871545.1 uncultured Clostridia bacterium
CGAAAAAAGCCCGCTTCAACATCGTGAAGCGGGCTTTTCCATGATCTGAGAATCCGTTTGTACAGCCAGTCAGACTGCGGAAGCCGTGCGCGGAGTCTCATTCCTCCAGATCGATGTGGGGCAGGTTCCACTTGAAGTGCGCGGCGACGATGCGGATCAGCGCCACCACGCCGAAGCCGGCAAGCATGGCGATCTCGGCGGGCAGGATGCGCATCAGCAGCACGTCCGCCAGCGCGCCGGTCAGGGAGGCCACGGCATAGATGTGCTTGCGGAAGATGCTGGGCACGCTTCCGGCCAGCACGTCGCGCAGAACGCCGCCGCCAACGCCGGTGATCATGCCCACGAACAGCAGAAGCCCTGTGTTCCTGCCCGGGCCCGCCGATTCGATGCCCAGCACCGTGAACGCGGCCAGTCCCAGCGTGTCCGAGAGGAAGTACAGCTTCTCCCGCAGCTGGGCGAAGGCCTTGGGCTTGCGCTCCTGGGTCAGCTTCAGGATGATGAACACCGCCAGCGCCACCAGAATCGCCAGCACCGCGCAGCGGGAGTTCAGGAACACCCGGGGCGGAATCTGGCCGATCATCAGATCCCGCAGCACGCCGCCGCCGATGGCCGTCACCAGGCCCAGCATCGTCACGCCGAACAGGTCCATTTTGTGCCGCACGCCCTCCATCGCCCCCGATATGGCGAAGGCCACCGTGCCCAGCAGTTCAAAAATCGAAAAGAGTACGTCCATTACGTCCACATCTGCATCCTCCGCGAAACGCTATAAGGCAGTCTAGCGCCAAATGTCCGCATTGTCAATCCGCGCAAATGTTATATTTTTATGGCTTCCGTGCCCAATGGATTGACAATTGCGCCCCGCAGGTATATATTACGAACGGAGCATGTCTTCAGGGCAGGGTGCAATTCCCGACCGGCGGTATAGTCCGCGCGCGCCGATGGCGCATGAACCGGTGCAACTCCGGTACCGACCGTAACAGTCCGGATGAAAGAAGGCGCGAAGTCCGTTTTTTCGCCTGCTTGTTTTTCGCCCCGAACGTCTGTTCGGGGCGTTTTTTGGTGAAATGCGAACCTCGTCGCGACAATTTGGAGGTGTAAATCATGACCGTAAAAAACAAGACGCACAGACTGACGCTCATGGCGATGTTTGCCGCACTGGCCTACATCGTGATGCTGGTGGGCCGCTTTCCGATCTCCAGCGTGGACTTTCTGAAGTACGATCCCAAGGACGTGATCCTGGTGATCTGCGGCTTCATTCTGGGGCCGATGCCTGCGCTGCTGGTGACCTTCGTCGTCTCGATCATTGAGATGCTCACCGTCAGCTCCACGGGCATCATCGGCCTGATCATGAACGTGCTGTCCAGTGCGGGCTTCGCCTGCACGGCGGCCTTCGTGTACAAGAAGCGCCACAGCCTGCGGGGCGCGGCGGTGGGCCTTACGCTGGGCGCGCTGGTGATGACCGCGCTGATGCTGCTGTGGAACTACTTCATCACGCCGTATTACATGGGCATGCCCCGCGAGGCCGTCGCGGCGATGCTGGTGCCGGTGTTCCTGCCCTTCAACCTGATCAAATCCGCGCTGAACGCCGCCATCGCCATGCTGATCTACAAGCCCGTCTCCCGGGCGCTGCGCCAGATTGGCCTCACCGAGCCGGCCGGCGGTCAGGCTCCGGAGAAGAAGAGCGTGATGGGCGCGATGCTCATCGCCGCACTGGTGCTGGTGAGCTGCATCTTCATCGTGCTCATCATGAGAGGTATCATTTAAGAAGAAGTCCTGTAACCCCGGGTTTATGCTCCAATTTCCAGATGTCAGAGATGCCCCCGAATCCATTCGGACTCGGGGGCATCAAAATCGAGAGCGAAAATCAGCGCTCGCACTCCAGATCCAGCCAGGCGCACTCCTCCGCGCTCAGCGGATATTCGCAGGCGGCGATGTTCAGCTTCTGGTTCTCCACATTGGTGGAGCCGGACAGCGCGAACACGTCCAGATCCCTGTGGCTGAAGATCCAGGCCATGGCGATCTGCGCCACGGGCACGTTCTTCTCCTTCGCCAGAATTTCGCAGCGGCGCAGGCGCTCGAAGTTCTCCGGGCAGCAGTAGCCCTTCACGCCGGCCTCATCCAGCAGCTCGCTGGCGCGCTCGGGATGGGCGCTGTCCAGTCTGCCGGAGAAGAAGCCGCGGGCCAGCGGGGAGTAGGCGAACACCGGGATGTGGTTCTCGGCATAGAAGCGGCGTGCAGCCCTGCCGTTGGGGCCGGAAATGGTCACGCAGCCGCCGCCCCAGGGATCGTTCACCTGATCCGCCAGGCCAAAGTTGGGGCTGACCACGCTGAAGGGCTGCAAATTGTGCTTCAGGGCGTAGTCGTTGGCCTCCTGGAAGCGCTCGAGGGTCCAGTTGGACGCGCCGATGGCGCCGATCTTGCCCTCGTCGTACAGGCGGTTGAGCACGTCCACGATGGGCCCGACGGGCACCGTGGGATCGTCGCGGTGGAGCAGGTACATGTCCAGATGATCCGTCTTGAGCTTGGCCAGGGTGTTGTGGCAGTCATGCAGGATGTCGAAGTCGGTGATGCGCTTGCGCCAGCGGTTGTGGTGCGCGCCCTTGGCCAGGATCACAACCTTCTCCCGCAGTCCCCGCGCCTCCATCCACTCGCCGAGGGGCTCCTCGCCGTAGTGGTCGGCGCAGTCGAAGCAGTTCACGCCCAGGGCGTACATGGAATCCAGCAGGGCAAAGGCGGTCTCAAGGCGCTGGTCGAAGTCCGGCGCGTTCTCATACACCGAGCGGAAGGCGGCGAACATCTTCGGCGTGGCGGTGCCGAACACGATGCGGGAAACGGGCTTGTCCACGTGGGGTACGGATGCATAAATCATGCTTGAGCCTCCTTATGCGGTCTGCTTTGCGGCCTCAGCCTCGCGCTTCTGCTGCTCCTTGCGGGCTCTGCGCTCGTCGCGGGTGCCGATCCAGCCGATCAGCATCAGCACGATGGACACGGCGTAGACCGCGACCAGCGGCAGCGTCAGCGCCTCGGTCTTGAGCAGAAGCAGCTCGACCGCGTAGGCGATGGAGCCGAGAATCATGATCCACTGGCCAATATTGAATATCTTTTCAGCGTTTTTCATCGGTATTTCCTCACTTTGGCGTTTTTCACCGGTGCGAACCGGGTAAATAATCAACAGCAATTGATCCGGCATGCCGGGGGCATACCGGGCCGTCCACGTTTACGCAGCGTGACAATTGTGCTATAATGGTATTATAGCACAATCTGCGGTGGCTTTCCATAGGCAAACCGGGACTTTTTGATGGCGTTACAGAAGAAGGGGGACAAGGGTATGAGCAATACGATGCTGGCGTTTCTGGGCGCGGTGATTCCGCTGGCGGGAACCACGCTGGGCGCGGCGATGGTCTTTTTCCTGAAGGGCGAGATGAAGCCGAAGCTGCAAAAGGCGCTGCTGGGCTTCGCGTCGGGCGTGATGATCGCGGCCTCGGTGTGGTCGCTGCTGATTCCGTCCATCGAGATGGCGGAAGCCTCCGGCGGCATGGCCTGGCTTCCGGCGGCGCTGGGCTTCCTGGCGGGCATGGGCTTTCTGCTGCTGCTGGACACGCTCATCCCCCACATGCACATGGATTCCGACTGCCCCGAGGGCTGCCACTGCGGCCTGGGCAAGTCCAAGATGCTGGTGCTGGCGGTGGCGCTGCACAACTTGCCCGAGGGCATGGCGGTGGGCGTTGTGCTGGCGGGCATGCTCTCCGGCAGCGCGCTGATCTCCACGGCGGGCGCGTTTGCGCTGGCCATCGGCATCGCCATCCAGAACTTCCCCGAGGGCGCGATCATCTCCATGCCCCTGGTGGGCACGGGACTCACCCGAAAGCGGGCCTTCGCCTACGGCTTCCTCTCCGGCGTGGTGGAGCCGCTGGGCGCGCTCATTACGGTGCTGCTCACCTCGCTGATTCAGCCCGTGCTGCCCTTCATCCTGGCCTTTGCTGCGGGCGCGATGATCTACGTGGTGATCGAGGAGCTGATCCCCGAATCCCAGGCGGGCGCGCACTCCAACATCGGAACCATCGGCGCAGCGCTGGGCTTTGCGCTGATGATGGTGCTGGACGTGGCGCTGGGATGATGATTGTGGCGGGGGAGTAAACTCCCAGACGAAAAAACAAGCGCGGGAACTGTTCTTTGCAACGGTTCCCGCGCTTGATATTATCCTTTTACGCCTCAACTTCCTTGGCCACGTCCACCCAGGTGGTGTAGCCGGAGAGCTCCTCCAGCTCGGGGATGGTCAGCTCGATGGCGCTGTTGCTGCTGCCTGCGGCGGGGTACACCGTCTCGAAGCGCTTCAGGGATTCATCCAGATACACCTTCACGCCCTCGTTCACGCCGAAGGGGCACACACCGCCCACGCTGTGACCGATCATCTCGGCGGCCTGCTCGGCGGTGAGCATCTTGGCCTTGGTGTGGAAGGCGTCCTTGAACTTGCGGTTGTCCACGCGGATGTCGCCTGCGGCAACCACCAGCACTGCGCCGCCGTCCACCAGATAGGAAAGCGTCTTGGCGATGCGCGCGGCCTCCACGTTCAGCGCCTGGGCGGCCAGCTCCACGGTGGCGCTGGAGACGTCAAATTCCTGAATCCGGTCCTGCATATTCCACTTCTGCAAATAGTTGCGCACGCGCTCGATGGACATGGTACATTTTCCTCCATAGCTGTCATTTCCTGCAATTATAGCATGAAAAATCCGCATATTCAATTCGCGAGACGACGAAATATGCGGTTTATTCCGAAATTTTTGGCAAATTTGGAAAAAATTGGCATAATAATCGGTGGAACTGTTGCAGCCATATACAGTCTAATCGAGGCAAGAAAGCTGAAAAGGAGACTGAAAATATGCGTCGGATGATGGAAAACAGGCTGCTGCGCCGCCTCTGTGCGCTGGGACTGGGCATGGCTCTGCTGCTGGCGGGCGGCGTGGGATTTGCTCCCGTGTCTGCGGAGCGCGTCGTGGAGCCTGCGGCACAGCCCGCAATCGACCTGCCGCTTATGAACCTGCCGGAGCAGGCGGAGGCTGACTGCGATACGGAATCCCGCCGGATCGACCCCGAGAAGCCGATGATCGCCCTGACCTTTGACGACGGCCCCGGCCCCGGCACCCGGCGCATCCTGCGGGCGCTGGAGGCGGTGGATGGCCGCGCGACCTTCTGCATGGTGGGCGACCGGGTGAACGACTACGCCCAGACCGCGCGCATGGTGGCGGCGCAGGGCAGCGAGATCGCCACCCACACACTGAGCCACCCCAACCTGGCGAAGCTGAGCGCCGGAGAGGTGCGCGCGGAGCTGGAGGAGAGCATCGCGGCCATTGAGCAGGTCACGGGCGTGCGGCCCGGCGTGCTGCGTCCGCCCTACGGCAGCACCAGTCCGACCGTGCAGCAGGTCTGCCGGGAGATGGGCGTGGTCATCGCCAACTGGAACGTGGACACCGAGGACTGGCGCGTGCGGGACGCGGACGCGATCCTGAACCACGTACTGGACAATGCCCGGGACGGCGCGATCGTGCTCTGCCACGACCTCTACCCGGAGACGGCGGCGGCCATGGAGCGGGCGGTGGCGGCGCTGGCGGCGCAGGGCTACCAGCTGGTGAGCGTATCGGAGCTGCTTCAGGCCCGCGCAGGCGGCGGCAGCGCCGGAAAAATCTACTACGCGGCGTAATTTTCCGCAGGTTTTTGTGTCAAGGCGCTTTTGCGGCGGATTTCAGTTGCAGAACCGGGCGGATTTTGCTATAATGGAAGCAGAGAGGAGGCGGGCGCATGGGAATCTATCTTCCGGTACCGGTTGTGGCGGCGGTTCTGGCCTTTTTCTACGGGAGAACCATCCGCAATGCGTGGTTGCCCGCCATCATCACCTTTGTGTGCGTGCTGGTGGGGGGCCTGCTCTTTCAGGGCGTGGGCCAGATCGCCGGCGTGGTAGTCAGCGCGCTGATCATCTTCCTGCTGTTCACCCATCCGGCCCAGAAGCGCGCGGCGGAGGAGGCTGCGGCGCGCGACAAGGACGCGTCCACCCTGCCCAACGAGGAGGACGCCTGAGAGATTTCACGAAATTACGCGAGGGCTTGCCCGGAGCATTCCGGCGCAGGCCCTCTATGTTTTTGGAGGCCGCACTCACCCCCGCCTGCGGTACTGGGCGGGGGTGCAGCCGAACTCCCTGCGAAAGACCTTGCCGAAGTAGCTTGCGTCGGTGAAGCCGCAGGCGGCGGCGATCTCCCCGGCGCTCAGGGCGCTCTCCCGCAGCATGCGCGCGGCGGCGTCCACCCGATGGCGGGTCAGGTACTCGGTGGGGGTGATGTCCAGTGAGCGGGTGAAGCAGCGGAAGCACTCGCGCTCGCAGACCCCGGCGGCAGCGGCCACGTCGCGCACACGAATGGGATGAGCGAAGTTCTCGTGGATGAAGCTGAGCATGGCCTTCAGGCGCAGACTGCTCTCCCGGGGCGCGCCGCCTCCCTGCAGCTCGGGCGAAGCCATGCGGTAGAGCAGCGCCCAGGCCCTGCACAGATGGGCGCAGACCTCCAGCTCGTAGCCCTCCGCATCCCCCTCGGCGGCGGCAAAGGCGGCATTGAAGGCTGCGAGCACCGGCTGAGCGGCGGGATCCTGTGCGCGGAGGATGCGCGCGCTCAGGCTTGCACAGCTCTCGATGGGCCCGATGTAGCGCCGTCCGATCAGCCCCGCCCCGGAGAGCAGCACGCCGTCAAAGAGCTGGGTGTGGGTGCAGCCGCAGTCGCTGCCGGGCGCGGCGAGAACCTGGTGCAGCACGTTGGTGTTGACAAAGTAGCCGTCGCCCTCGTGCAGCAGCACGCTCTCCTGCTCCAGATCCAGTTCGACGCGACCCCGGTGGATGACGGCGAATTCAAAGTAATCGTGCCAGTGCCACAGCGCGCCCCGGTTGGGATAGCGGGTCAGCTCGCCCTCCATGGCGGAGTAGGGGAAGTCCGGACTCTGGATGCGCACCAGCTCCCGCTGGCGCGGCGTCAATGGAACGCTGTCGGTGTACAGAATCATGCGTTTCCTCCAAATTCTGTCGGTATTTTACCGTATCAAGTCGTAATTATCGCTTTTATTTTCCTTATAGATGCAGTATAATCCCATTATACCAGCTGCGTTAGCAACGCGCAAGCGGGTGGATTCGGCGGCGCAATCCGCTTGCGCCTACCGGATTTTCTTCAAAAAAGCGCCCTCTCCCTGTTTTCGCACTTTTCAGGGGGAGGGCGTCGATTTTTCCCGGGATGCTTCGGGACTTGTCGGAATATTGCCGGATTGCGCCGATTTTTGTACTTTTACGCCTTCGGAACATCGCCGTCCGGCAGGTCCAGCACCATCTGGGCGTAGGGCAGGCGATCGAAGCCCATGCTGCGGTAGAGCTTTTCGGCGCGGAGGTTGTCCGGCTCGATCTCCAGGCGGTAGCGCGCTGCGGGCAGCAGCTCCTGAAGGTTCTTAAACAGCTCGTGCCCCAGCCCCCGGCCCCGGAATTCGGGCTTGATGTAGACCTCGTCGATCCACACCGCAGGCCCTCCGGCCTCCTGGGAGTAGGTTTTGCACAGCAGGGCGTAACCGGAAACCTCGCCGTCGGCCTCGAAGATCAGGCCCTGCATGTAGTCGCCGGAGCGCATCATCTCGTCGAAGCCGCGCACGAGGTAGCTGTCGGGCACGGGATGCATCACGGCGGGGGAGTGATAGAAGTCGTGGGCCATGCGCAGGTAGACTGCGCGGTCGGTTTCCTGAATTCTGCGAATCATTTTATGGTTCCCTTCGATAATTATTCCACCTCGGCCTCGTCCTCGATGCCGCCGCGCGTGGGGATGTTCAGCGGAACGAACTCGCCCCGGCGGCTGTGGGCGCGCTGCACCTGCAGGGCGTGTTCCACGGTCACGTCGTGGGAGGCGCGGATGCGGCGCATCAGCATGGTCACGATGCGCTCCATGTCGCTTCCGGCGCGGTAGTCGGTCTCCACGGAGAAGTCCGCGCGGCCCTGCAGCAGCAGATCGTCGGCCAGCTCGGTCTCTCCGGGCGGGTGCACCGCGATGGCGAAGCCGCCCTTCTGCTTGGTCATCTTCATGCAGGGCACGTCGGTCAGGCCGTCGGCGATGTAGATCATGTTGGAGAAGGGGATGCGGCGCTTGTACTCCGGGGTGAAGGCGTTTAGATCCCGGTCGTTGGTCACGTCCAGGATGCCCTTGTTGATGCGGAACAGATACTGGGTCTTGGAGGTGTAGTTCACCGCCGAACAGGGCCACACGGGAAGCCCCGATTCGTCGTAGTAGAAGGACGCGGCGAAGATGGCCTTGAACTCGTGGCCGATGCGGCTGCCCTCGATGATCTCGGTCTGGCCGGAGGAGATGATGTAGTGCTCCACGTCCACGTCCAGGCCTTTACCGATCTCCCGGATGCGGCCGAACCAGTCCTCCACGCCGGGGAAGAACTCCACGCCCTTGCCCAGCTCATGCAGCGCCTCGCGGGTCAGGCGCATGTTGCCCCTGGCCATGCGCTGCATCAGGTAGAGGTAGGTCAGCACGCCGTCCATCTGGTTCTCCTGGGTGAACCTCTGGCACGCGCCCCAGAATTCATTTGGCTCCACGTTGATGCCCGGCAGGAAGGTGTACTCCTGCATGTCCTTGGGGGACAGCGTCTTGTCAAAGTCGTAGATCAGTGCGACGATGGGCCTGGACACGGTGAAAACCTCCCTTCACGGCGGCGAGGGCTGTTGAAAAACGCGCGGGCGCACCGCATGCGCGCCCGCGTGGGTTGAGCTTATGATCGGCCTGCTTACTGCGCGGGCACGTCCTGCACGGGCGCGTCGGTGGCGACGCCGCCGTTCACCGGGTTGGCCTGGATGGTCTCGATGGGCTGGATCACCTCAGGCTCCGGGGTCGTCGCGGCGGACGGCGTGGGCGAAGCCACGCCTGCGGCGTAGGGCGCACTGTCGGAGAACAGCAGGGTCTGGGTGTTGCTGTCGGCGATGCCGCTGGCCTCGAGACCGGCGCGCTCCTGGAAGGCCTTCACGGCGGTCTGGGTCTTGCCGCCGAATGCGCCGTCGCGGTCGCTGTTCAGATAGCCCAGCTGGTACAGGCGCTCCTGAAGCTTGAGCACGTCGTCGCTCTTGTCGCCCTTCTGCAGGATGGCGTAGGCCACGGGGGTCTGGGTGGGCTCGGGGGTCGAGCTCTGCACGGTGACCTTCTGGCCGCTGATGATGGCGGTCAGCTCGGCGGCGGACTTGGCGCTCTCCAGCTGGGTGATGGCGTTGCCGATGATCTGCCAGTTCGCCTCGGACTTGGACACGGCGCTTGCGTCGCCCACGGACATTGCGTCCATGGTGATGGCGCTGTAGATGCTGTCCTGAATGGTGGTCAGGGCAGAGAGGAAGGTCGCGTCGTTGGCGGCGGGCTCGGCGGGCATCAGCGCGTCGATCTCGGCCTGATCCTGGGTCAGCGCGTTGACCATGGCCAGCGTGCCGTCGGAGGTGTACTGGCCGATGCGCGCGTTGATGTAGTCGCTCTGCACGTGGGACTTGATCAGCGCCACGCCCTGCTCGTAGAAGGTATCGGTCACGCCCTCGATGGGTGCGGAGCTCTGGCTGCCGCGGATGTAGCCGATCCACTTGATCGCGCCGAACACCACGGCGGCGACAACCACCAGCGCGATGAGGATCTTCACGATCTGGGACACGCCGAAGCGGCCGGCGCGGCGGTAATCCCCGTAGTCCGCATCGTCGATGTCGTCAAACACGCCCTCCTGCGGATCCTCCGCGTAGCCGTCGTAGGGGCGGTTCTCGTCGTAGTCCCCGGCGTAATCCGCTTCCGGCTCCCCGGCGCGATCCTCCGGGCGCTCCTGATAATCGTCGTACACGGGCGCGGCGGCGCGGCGATGGCGACCACCCTTGCGGGACTGGTCGTCCTCCAGCTTGCGGATGTACTCGCTCACGTCCCGGGAGATGCCCGCGCGTCCGGCGGACTGGATCGGGCGGCTGCGGAACTGGGAGAGGTCGATGGCCTCGTCGGGCTGCAGCTCCTCGTCGATGGCCTCCAGGGTATCCTGGGTGGCGCGGAAGATGGGCTCGCCCTCGGAGAAGGCGGCTTCACCGGCGGAGCGTTCCGGCTGCTCCGGCTCGGGTTCGGCTTCCGGCTCCGGCTCCGGCGACATGGCCGCGCGCACGTCCTTTCGCACGTTTTCGGGCATGGAGCCGCCCTCGTACACGGGCCGGTAGGTGGTGCGGCTGTCGGGCGCGCCGCCCTCCTGGGCCGCGTCGTCCATGCTGGTATAGGTGGTGCGCGTATAACCGTTCAGCGGCTCAAAGCTCGTCTGACCGGGCGCAATTGTGAACTGGGCAGAGGTATACGGGATGCCTCCGAAGCGGTTGTCGCCGATGGGCGCCTGGCAGCTCGGACAGATCTGATCGTCCGGCCGGATGGTTTTCCCGCACTTCGAGCAAAACATGCGATGTCCTCCTCTTTCGTTCCAGCGTTTGGATTAAGGCATATAAACACATAGAACCATTCTACCTTACATGATAGAATGGTTCCATTTATACGTCAAGAATTTTATTGTGACTTTCCTTGGACAATTCCTGTCACAATCAAATAAGAAGGAATTCCGATGGATTCCGGCGTTGCGTCAGCCCGTGTACACCGGCGGATTGCAGTTCTTGCAGGCACCCATGCCCTCGTTCATGGCCTCGCGGATGGTCAGCGCGCGGCGGTTGGACTGGGTGCCGCAGATCTCGGCGGCGTGGTAGTATTTCGCGTTGGAGTAGACCGAATACACGATGGTGTTCAGGATGGCCTCCTGCTCGGCGGCATGCTGGGCGGCGGCCTCCTCGTCGGTGAGGGGCTCCTGGGTGGCGGAGGCGGCGGCGTCGGCGGCCTGCTGCTGGGCCAGCAGCTGGTCGATGTTGGACAGCGCGGTCACGATGCCGTCGTCCGGGGCGATGGTCACGGCCACGGGCAGGTGCGCCATGGGAGCCTCCTGGGGCAGCTCGGCTGTGGGCAGCAGGAGCGCCAGCAGCACCGCCATCTCGATGGTGGCCACGCAGCTGAGCAGCACGCGACCGCGGGTGCGGAACACGCCCCTCCGCCACAGATAGGCGATGCCGATGGGCGGCAGCAGCAGGGTCAGCAAGAGTCCCCCCAGCGCGCGATTGCTGCGGCGGGTCGGCTCCGGCGTGTCCATGTTGGGGGTGTAGGCCGAGCCGTGGGTGGCGGTGTTGCGTTCCTTCATGGGCTTCAGGCTTCCTTTCGCTGGGCCTTGAGCTGTTCGAGGGCGGTGGCCAGCTGATCCGGGCAGGATGTGCCCGCGCGGCACTGGATGCCCTTGCACTTGGCGATCACGTCGTCGATCTTCATGCCCTCCACCAGAATGGAGATGCCCTGGGTGTTGCCGCGGCAGCCGCCGATGAATTCCACGTGCTTGATGGTGTCCGCGTCGGCGTCGATCAGGATCATCTGGGAACAGGTTCCGCGAGTCTTGTATTTGAACATGGTCAAACCTCCTATGAATTCACTGATATTATATACGGACGGCGCGGCAAAGTCAAGAATGGCCCGCAGGGCGCAGATTCTTGCGCGCCGGGGCTTGAAATTCTGTCGAAATGGTTGTATCATGGTAATCGGAGATTTATGATTTTTCAGGAGGTTGAACATCTATGAGCATAACCAGGACCAGCTTTGGCCGCCTTCCCGACGGCCGCGAGGCGGATCTGTACATTCTGAAGAACGTGGCGGGCGCGTCCGTGGAGATCACCAACTACGGCGGCATCCTGCGCGCCATCAACGTGCCGGACAAGAACGGTGAACTGGGCAACGTGCTGCTGGGCTACAAGGATGTGGCAGGCTATGAGCCCTGCTGCGGCTACCTGGGCGCGCTGATCGGCCGCGTGGGCAACCGCATCGCCAAGGGCGAGTGCACCGTCGAGGGTCAGGAGCTGCACCTGGCGAAAAACGAGGGCGGCAAGAACCACCTGCACGGCGGCAACCTGGGCTTCAACCGCAAGTTCTGGGACGCGACCCCCGTGGAGGGCATCTGCGAGGACAGCCTGATCCTGAAGCTCGTCTCCCCCGACGGCGAGGAGGGCTATCCGGGCACGCTGAAGGTCATGGTCACCTACACCTGGACCGATGAGAACGAGCTGATCATCCGCTACGAGGCCGTCTCCGACAAGGATACCCTCTGCAACCTGACCAACCACTCCTACTTCAATCTGGAGGGCGAGGGCAGCGGCACGGTGCTGGATCATACCTTCGAGATCAATGCCGATACCTTCACCGTGGGCGATTCCGAGCTGATCCCCACCGGCGAGCAGCGCGACGTCACCGGCACGCCCTTCGACTTCCGCAACGCCACCCGCCTGGGCGACGTGATCGCGCAGACCGAGGAGAACGACCAGCTGCGCGCGGGCCACGGCGTGGATCACAACTTCAACATCAACGATCCCGAGGCCGGCCTGCGCTTCGCCGTCGAGGTCAATGCACCCGTCAGCGGCCGCGTGATGAACGTGTTCACCGATATGCCCGCCGTGCAGTTCTACGCCGGCTGCTGCCTCAACAGCATCCACGAGGGCTCCTGCGGACGCAAGTACGACCGCTTCGAGGGCTTCTGCCTGGAGACCCAGTACGCCCCCGATTCCATCAACCATCCCAACTTCCCCGATTCCGTGCTCTACGCCGGCGAGAAGTACGACTACACCACGGTCTTCGCCTTCGACACCGTGGAGTGAGGGGAGACGCTTAGGGGGCGCTGCCCCCTATAACCCCCGCTTAGGGGAATGATTCCCCTAAGAACCCTCATATAAGCGCGCAATGCGCGCTTGAATAAAATATAAAAATTCATGGCGGAATAAAGTGTCATGAATCGAAATCATAATAATAATTATTTTTCCGGCGCGCATTGCGCGCCATACTGAGGGGTCCAGGGGGAATCATTCCCCCTGGCAGGGGTTCTAAGGGGACAGCGTCCCCTTAGCGTAACCCCCCCAGCAACGAGAGGAGTTTTTCAACCATGGAGGTACGCACCCGCTTTGCGCCCAGCCCGACGGGCTACATGCACCTGGGCAACCTGCGCACCGCGCTCTACACCTATCTGTACGCCCGACGCACGGGCGGCAAGTTCATTCTGCGCATCGAGGACACGGATCAGAAGCGCGAGGTCAAGGACGCCGTGAGCGTGATCTACAATTCGCTGAAGATCGCGGGCCTGAGCCACGACGAGGGCCCGGACGTGGGCGGCCCCTGCGGCCCGTACGTGCAGTCCGAGCGCAAGGACACCTACCTGCCCTATGCGAAGCAGCTGGTGGAATCCGGCCACGCATACTACTGCTTCTGCACGAAGGAGCGTCTGGAGGAGGCCCGCGCCGAGGCCGAAAAGAAGGGCGAGACCTTCAAGTACGACAAGCACTGCCTGCATCTGACGAAGGAAGAGGTTCAGGCGAAGCTGGACGCGGGCGAGCCCTACGTCATCCGCCAGAACATCCCCACCGAGGGCAAGGCGGGCTTTGACGACGTGATCTACGGCCACGTTGAGGTGGACTGCGACACGCTGGATGACAACGTGCTGATCAAGGCGGACGGCCTGCCCACCTACAACTTCGCCAACGTCATCGACGACCACCTGATGGGCATCACCCACGTGATGCGCGGCAACGAGTACCTGTCCTCCGCGCCGAAGTACAACCTGCTCTACGAGGCGCTGGGCTGGACGCCGCCGACCTACGTGCACCTGACCCCCGTGATGGTGGAGGGCACGTCCAAGAATAAAAAGACCGGCGAGTACCTGATGGAGACCGACGAGAACGGCAATCCCGTGCTGGACGAGAACGGCAATCCGGTCAAGGCCATCGTCAAGCGCAAGATGAGCAAGAGCCAGGGCGATCCCTCCTTCGAGGATCTGCTCAGCGAGGGCTATCTCAGCGAGGCCATCGTCAACTATCTGGTGCTGCTGGGCTGGAGCCCCCGCGGCGAGCGCGAGTTCTACACCCTCAAGGAGCTGGAGGAGGTCTTTGATCTCGAGGGCCTGAGCAAGAGCCCGAGCTTCTTCAGCGGCGAAAAGATGCGCTGGTTCAACGCCGAGTACATCCGCAAGCTGAGCCCGGAGGAGTACCTTGTGCACGCCACCCCGTGGCTGGAAAAGGTGCTGGATCCCGCGAGGTTCGACTTCAAGCGCCTGGGCGAGCTTCTGCAGAACCGCACGGAGGTGTTCTCCCAGCTGCCCGACATGGTGCGCTTCCTTGCGGAGATCCCGGAATTCGGAAGCGATCTCTACGTCAACAAGAAGCAGAAGAGCACGCTGGAGAGCGCAAAGACCGCGCTGACGGCGCT